>NZ_JAALDT010000170.1:0-10970 GCF_014144995.1 Dietzia sp. DQ11-71
GCGACCGGGGCACCACCGAGCTCGACGAGGCGTCCGCCCGTGAACGCGCGATGCGGGCCCGCTACGGCGACCGCAACGACGCCGAGCAGCGCAGGGCCTTCCGCCGAGCGGACCGCCTCCGGACCTGACCCGCGCCGAGCCCTCGGCACCGGGTGCGGCCGGTTGTCATAGGCCGGTTGTCATCGGTCGGTCTTCGTCATCGGTGCGCGCGGAGGGAATCGAACCCCCGACCGCTGGTGTGTAAGACCAGAGCTCTAACCGCTGAGCTACGCGCGCGTGCGCACCGACCCGTCGATCGCGCCGGTGCGGTCAGATTATCCCACCCGGGACAGCGCCCCACCCCGGGGCGCACGAGGGGTCCGGGGTGCCGCGATCACTTGCGGGGCATGCTGTTCTTCCGCAGGGCGAGCCGGCTTCCGGCCCAGTCCCCGAGCGCGGCGGTGCGCGTCTGCAGCATCCCCGCGGTCTGGGCGGACTCCGCGATCACTGCGGGCACCACATGCCCGTCGAGCCCCGTCTTGGGGGTGAGGACCCACACCGAGCCGTCGTCCGCCAGGGGGGTCATGACGTCCATGAGTCGGTCGACCAGGTCGCCGTCACCGTCCCTCCACCAGAGCAGTACCGCGTCGACCACCTCATCGGTGTCCTCCTCCAGCAGCTCTGATCCGACGGCGTCCTCGACGGCCTCGCTGATCGACTCGTCACAGTCGGAATCCCATCCGACCTCCTGAACGAGCATGCCCTCCGTCAGTTCGAGCTGACCAGCTACCTGGTCCGCTCCGTCCTGCTGGTTCGCCGCGGCGACCACCGTGGTGTTCCTCCCTCTACTCCGTCGTGCTACTTCTCGGGTCTTTCGCTGACCAGGAACACTACCCGCGCACACCCGCCGGGGAAACGACTACCGCCCATTTGGCGGTGTGTCGGCTCAGGCGACGGTGTCGCGCGTCACGCTTTGGGGCACAATCGGAACCGGTGGGCCTACGGTGGCCCGCCCCGAGCCCGACGCGATCCGCCCACACCTGCGGGCCGCGGCCCGGGCCCGACGATGTACCACGACATGTGGTGGCCCCACCGGGCGTCCACGGTACGAATCACAGAAGTGAGGACGATACGCATGAGCGGAAACGAAGGCCCACGGGACGGGACCGCCCCCACCAACGTGCCGATTCTCCGGGAAGGGGTCGCCTCCTACCTGGCGGACTCCGACCCCGAGGAGACCCAGGAGTGGATGGACTCGCTCGACGGCCTGCTCGCCGAGGCCGGGCCCGAGCGCGCCCGTTACCTCATGCTGCGTCTCCTCGAGCGGGCCTCCAAGCAGCGTGTTCCGCTGCCCGCCCTTACGTCCACCGACTATGTCAACACCATCCCCACGAGCCTCGAGCCGGAGTTCCCCGGCGACGAGGCGGTGGAGCGGACCTACCGTCGATGGATCCGGTGGAACGCCGCCATCATGGTCCACCGCGCCCAGCGGCCCGGGATCGGCGTGGGCGGTCACATCTCCACCTACGCCGGGGCGGCCCCGCTCTACGAGGTGGGGTACAACCATTTCTTCCGCGGCAAGGACCATCCCGGCGGCGGCGACCACATCTACTTCCAGGGCCACGCCTCCCCGGGCATGTACGCCCGGGCCTACCTCGAGGGCCGGTTGCGGGAGCAGGACCTCGACGGGTTCCGGCAGGAGAAGAGCCATCCGGGGCGTTCACTCCCCTCCTACCCCCACCCCCGCTCGCTGCCCGAGTTCTGGGAGTTCCCCACGGTCTCGATGGGTCTGGGGCCGATCAACGCCATCTACCAGGCACGGTTCAACCGCTACCTCCACAACCGCGGCATCAAGGACACGTCGCAGCAGCACGTGTGGGCGTTCCTCGGTGATGGTGAGATGGACGAGGTCGAGTCGCGCGGCGCGCTGCAGATCGCCGCGAACGACGCCCTCGACAACCTCACCTTCGTCATCAACTGCAACCTCCAGCGTCTCGACGGGCCGGTCCGAGGGAACGGCCAGATCGTTCAGGAGCTGGAGTCGTACTTCAGCGGCGCCGGCTGGAACGTCATCAAGGTGGTCTGGGGTCGCGAATGGGACGCCCTGTTCGACAAGGACACCGAGGGCGCGCTCGTCTCGCTGATGAACTCGGTCTCCGACGGCGACTACCAGACCTTCCGCGCCAACGACGGCGCCTGGATCCGCGAGCACTTCTTCGGCCGCGACCCCCGGACCGCCAAGCTCGTCGAGGATATGACGGACGACGAGATCTGGGCGCTGCGCCGCGGCGGGCACGACTACCGCAAGATCCACGCGGCGTACAAGGCGTCGCTCGAGCACACCGGCCGGCCGACGGTCATCCTGGCCCACACCATCAAGGGCTTCGGGCTGGGCCAGAACTTCGAGGGGCGCAACGCGACCCACCAGATGAAGAAGTTGACGCTCGACGACCTCAAACTGTTCCGCGACAAGCAGCAGATCCCCATCACCGACGAGGAGCTGGAGGCCGATCCGACCCAGCCGCCCTACTACAACCCGGGGCCGAACTCGCCGGAGATCCGCTACATGCTGGACCGCAGGTCCGCCCTCGGCGGGCACGTCCCCGAGCGGCGCCAGACCTTCACACCCCTGGCCGTGCCGGGCATCGACGCCCTGAAGTCACTCCGCAAGGGGTCGGGTAAGCAGGCCGTCGCCACCACCATGGCGCTCGTGCGGACGGCCAAGGAGCTCATGCGCGACGAGTCCCTGCGCGACCGTTTCGTGCCGATCATCCCCGACGAGGCCCGCACCTTCGGCATGGACTCGTGGTTCCCCACCCTGAAGATCTACAACCCGCACGGGCAGAACTACACCTCGGTGGACCACGACCTCATGCTGAGCTACAAGGAGGCCAAGGACGGCCAGATCATGCACGAGGGCATCAGCGAGGCGGGGTCCGTCGCCGAGTTCACCGCCGCCGGGACCGCGTACGCGACCCACGGCCAGCCGATGATCCCTCTGTACATCTTCTATTCCATGTTCGGGTTCCAGCGCACCGGCGACGGCATCTGGGCCGCCGCCGACCAGCTCGCCCGGGGGTTCCTGCTGGGCGCCACCGCCGGCCGCACGACGCTCACCGGCGAGGGCCTGCAGCACATGGACGGCCACTCCCCGCTGTTGGCCGCGACCAACCCGGGGATCATCTCCTACGACCCGGCGTGGGCGTACGAGGTCGCCCACATCATGCGCGCGGGCATCGAACGCATGTACGGCCCCGGCGCGGCCCACGAGACCGAGACCGACGGCATCGACCGCAACGTGTCGTACTACATCACCCTGTACAACGAGCCCGTCCCGCAGCCGGCCGAGCCCGAGGACCTGGACGTCGACGCCCTCCTGCGCGGTCTGTACCGCTTCCGCGCGGCGGAGGCCGGGAGCCACAAGGCCTCCATCCTCGCGTCTGGCGTGGCGATGTATGCGGCGGTCGAGGCGCAGAAGATGCTCGCCGACAAGTGGGACGTCGCGGCCGACCTATGGTCGGCGACCTCGTGGACGGAGCTCGCCCGTGACGGCTTCGAGTGCGAACGCCACGAGCTCCGCCACCCCGATCAGCAGCCGCGCATCCCGTTCGTCACCGCGGCACTGGCGTCGGCCGAGGGGCCGAAGGTCGCGGTGAGCGACTTCCAGAAGGCGGTTCCGGACCAGATCCGCGCCTGGGTCCCCGGGGACTTCACCGTCCTCGGATGTGACGGCTTCGGGTTCTCCGACACCCGGCCCGCGGCCCGCCGCTTCTTCAACACGGACGCCGAGTCGATCGTCGTGGCCGTCCTCGCGGGCCTGGCCCGCGAGGGGACCATCGACAAGACCACCCTGCTCGAGGCGGCGCGTCTGTACCGGATCGACGACGTCATGGCCGCCCCCGAGCCGACGACGGACCCCGGAGTGGCGTGACAGACATGGCCGACCCCGGGACCGGGGAGAGGGACGCACATCCCGTCCGGCGGCGCTCCGCGACGCCGCCGGACGAGCGTCCCGTCTCCGATGCCCTGCTCAAGCGCATCACCCGGTACTCGGGGACCCTGTCGACCGAGGCGGTCCGCGCGTTGGAACAGGACCTGGCGTTCTTCGCCGAGTTGTCCGCCGACCAGAGGGCCGAGATCCAGCTGATCATCCAGAGCGCGGTGCGCGACTTCGTCACCTGGATGCGCAACCCCGAGGCCCCGCACACGGACACCATCGCGGGGTTCAAGTTGCTCCCCAAGGGGCTCGGCCAGGGGCTGACCCTGCAGCAGACGGTCCAGCTCGTCCGGTCGACGTGTGAGTACTTCGAGCTGGTGATGCCCCGGATCACCCACAACGAGCGCCAACGCGGACTCATGATCACCGCGGTGCTCAAGTTCGGCCGTGAACTCGGCTTCACCGCGGCGGCGGTCTACGCCGCCGCCGCGGAGAACCGGGGAGCCTGGGATACCCGGATGGAGGCGATGCTGGTCGACGCCGTGGTCCGCGGTGATCGTCATGCCGACCTCGCCTCCGGTGCCTCGGCCCTGAACTGGGACCCGACCACCGCGGCGACGGTGATCGTCGGCAGGCCCCGTGAAGAACTGGGACTGGCGTCGGTGCCCGCCGCCCACAAAGCCGCGGTCGCGGCCGGCCGACACGCACTGGCCGTGGTGCAGGGCGCGCGCCTCGTCGTCATCCTCTCCGGGGAGCTCGAGTCCTCCTCCGCCGTCCCGGCCGAGGTCCTCGACTCCTTCTCACCCGACGCGCCGGTCGTCGTCGGGCACACGGTGAGCTCCCTCGCCGAGGCCCCGGACAGCGCGACCGAGGCGCTCTCCGGCGTGGCGGCGGTCTGTGGCTGGCCCGGCGCCCCCCGACCGGTCGCGGCGATCGACCTCCTGCCCGAGCGGGTCCTCGCCGGCGACCGGGGCGCGGCGACGATGTTGGTCGACCGGGTCGTCACACCGCTGAGGGGCGCAGACACCTCGGTCGAGAACACCCTCCGGGCCTATCTGGACTCCGGCGGGCACGTCGAGGCGTGTGCCCGCGAGTTGTACGTCCATCCCAACACCGTGCGGTACCGCCTCAAGAGAGTGAGTCAAATCACCAAATTCGACCCGCTTAACGCGAGGGACGCTTTTGTCCTGAGAATCGCCCTCGTCCTCGGGAAGTTCGCCGACCGAAGCACTCAGGAGTCGTAATCAATCACTCCCGTAACAAGGTGTAACGAAACCGAACCGACCGGAGATGGACGACCAGCCAGCTCGTCATTTGTGGGAAGCGCACAAAATCCCGGCTGTGTTTCTGGCTTGGGGAACATCATCCTAAGGGGGGCGGGGCGTGTTCTCTGATACCCGTGCTTTGCCTTACTGCCCCTGGACAAGGGTCTCAGAAAGCCGGGATGCTCGCGCCCTGGCTCGAGTTGCCCGGTGCCTCGGACCGTCTCGACGAGTGGTCCGCATCGAGCGGACTCGACCTCGAGCGTCTCGGCACGACCGCGACCCTGCAGGAGATCACCGACACCGCGGTGACCCAGCCACTCGTCGTCGCCTCGGCCCTGCTCGGTGCCGCCGAGTTGCGCCGTCGCGGCCAGGTGCCCTGCGACACGATGGTGGCCGGCCACTCGATCGGCGAGATCGCCGCGCTGGCGATCGCCGGGGTGGTGTCGGAAGCCGACGCCCTGCGTCTGGCGTCCGTCCGCGGTGCCGCGATGTCCCGGGCGTGTGCCGAGCGCCCCACCGGCATGATCGCGGTGCTGGGCGGGGTCGAGGCCGATGTCCTGCTGTCGCTGGACACCGCCGGGCTGCAGCCGGCCAACCGTAACGGCGCGGGCCAGATCGTGGCCGCCGGCCCGCTCGAGGCCTGCGACGCCCTGGAGCAGAATCCACCGAGCCGGGCGCGACTGCGCCGGCTGGAGGTCGCCGGGGCGTTCCACACCCACCACATGGCCTCCGCCGTCGACGAGGTCCGCGACCTGGCCGACACGATCGAGGTCAACGACCCGGAGCTGACGCTGGTCTCCAACGCCGACGGCATGGTCGTCACCTCCGGTCGCGACGCCCTCGACAGGGTCGTCTCCCAGATCACCCATCCCGTCCGGTGGGACCTCTGTACGCAGACGATGCTCAAGTTGGGCGTCGATGCGTTCATCGAGCTGCCGCCCTCCGGCGCACTCGTCGGGTTGGCCAAGCGCATGATGCGTGACGTTCCCCGGTACGGCGTGACCACCCCCGAGGACCTCGAACTCGCCCTCGAGTCGGTCCCCGCACTCAGCGGCGCCTGACCGCTCCTCCCACCCCCGATCGTCGGCCCCGGCCGGCGATCGCGACCAGACCATCCGTCGCGCCCGCCGGGCACGACACCACCCATCAGAAAGGGACACCACATGGCACGCACCGAGGCCGAGATCATCGCAGGACTGGCGGAGATCGTCGAGGAGGTCACCGGGATCGAACCCTCCGAGGTGACCCCGGATAAGTCCTTCGTCGACGATCTCGACATCGATTCGCTCTCCATGGTGGAGATCGCCGTGCAGACCGAGGACCGCTACGGGGTGGAGATCCCCGACGAGGACCTCGCCAAGTTGCGTACTGTTCAGGATGCGGTCGACTACATCCAGAAGCTCGACCAGAGCTGACATCCGGCCCCGTGTGCCGGGGCGGGGACGCAGTCAGGGCCGAAGGTGCGGTCGGTGCACCACGTCGAGCCCGCGTCCCCTCCCCCACACAGGGCCCAGCAACGATCACCCCGCTCACCGCGGGGTGCCGGGCGAGAGGTCCGGACCGGGACGGGGGTCCCGATCCGAACGCCGATCGCCCACAAGCCAGTCCGGGGGTCCATCGCAGGCGCGCTCTCCCTTCCAGGGACACGCGCCGAGGAAAGGACTGCACATATGACCATCACCAGCCCTGTTGACCAGAACACCCAGATCGACCCTCGAGATCCCGTCGTCCGGCTCGAGAACCTCTTCGACCCGGCTTCGCTCGAGTTCATCACCGAGCCCGACGCCTCCGGCGCCATGGCCGCGCGCGGCCTGATCGACGGCGAACCCACCATCGCGTACGCGACGGACGCCACCGTCATGGGTGGTGCCATGGGCCTGGACGGGTGCCGGCACATCGTGCGCGCCATCGACGTGGCGATCGACGAGCATCTGCCCGTCGTCGGCGTCTGGCACTCGGGCGGGGCGCGACTCGCGGAGGGCGTCGAGGCGCTGCACGCGGTCGGCCTCGTATTCGAGGCCATGGTCCGCGCATCGGGCCACGTGCCCCAGATCTCCGTCGTGCTCGGGCCCGCCGCCGGCGGCGCCGCCTACGGCCCCGCGCTGACCGACGTCGTCATCATGGCGCCGGCCGGCAAGATCTTCGTCACCGGTCCCGACGTGGTCCGCTCCGTCACCGGCGAGCAGGTCGACATGGAGGGCCTGGGCGGCCAGGACGTGCACCACCGCAAGTCGGGCGTCTGTCACATCGCCGCGACCGACGAGCGTGATGCCCTGCACCGGGCGCGTCGTCTGGTGACCCTGCTGTCCGCGCAGGGCGAGTTCGACCCTCGCGCGCTCGAGGGCGATCACACCGATCTTGCGGGCCTGCTCCCCGACTCACCGAAGCGCGCGTATGACGTCCGTCCTCTCGTCCATGGGCTGCTCGACTCCTCGGAGCTCGACGGCAGCACCACCTTCGAGGAGCTGCAGGCCAAGTGGGCGCCCAGCATCGTGGTGGGCTTCGGCCGGATGTCCGGCCGCACCGTGGGTGTCATCGCCAACAATCCGCTGCGGTTGGGCGGTTGCCTCAACTCGGAGTCCGCGGAGAAGGCCTCACGGTTCGTCCGGCTCTGCAACGCCTTCGGCGTGCCGCTGGTCGTGATCGTGGACGTCCCCGGTTACCTGCCCGGCGTCTCGCAGGAGTGGGACGGCGTGGTGCGCCGCGGCGCCAAGCTGCTGCACGCGTTCGCCGAGGCCTCGGTCGCCCGGGTCACGCTCGTCACCCGCAAGATCTACGGCGGTGCCTACATCGCGATGAACTCGCGCGCTCTCGGCGCCTCCGCCGTGTTCGCCTGGCCCGACGCCGAGGTCGCGGTGATGGGTGCCAAGGCCGCCGTCGGCATCCTCCACAAGCGCACCCTCGCGGCGGCACCCGAGGACGAGCGGGAGGCCCTGCACGACCGTCTGGCCGATGAGCACGCGGCCATCGCCGGTGGCGTGGGTCGCGCGGTCTCCATCGGGGTGGTCGACGAGGTCATCGAGCCCACCGACACCCGCCGACGCATCGCCGAGGCGCTGGACGCGGCCGCGCACACCCGCGGCCAGCACAAGAACATCCCGCTGTGACCTGACCCCGGCCGGAACGCCTCCGGCAGGATCCGCACCCGACGACTGCGCCCACCCGCAGCCGGTGCCGGGTGCCGCCAGCGTGTCGCGCACACGAGTCAGCGCCCGCCCCGAGAACTGGGGCGGGCGCTGTCCGGAGTGCGGGAGTGCGGTGGTGCGGTGGGTCAGCCGACCCGGGAGAGCCAGGTGACCTCGGCGGCGGCCGGGTGGCCGCGCAGCGGTTCGAGGGCGCGGTCCCAGGCGGTGCCGAGCTCGTCCTCCACCGCGGCATGGAAGGCGGCGGGGCCGGCTTTCATGAGATGGCGGAGCCGGTTCTCGCTGAGCACCACGTCGCCACTGGCGCCCGTCTGCCCCCGCCACATCCCGAGTTCGGGCGTGTGGGAGAAGCGTTCACCGTCGACGAGGTCGCTCGGGTCCTCGGTGACCTCGAAAGACAGCATCGACCACTTGGCCAGCGAATCGGCCAGACGCGCGCCGGTGCCGACCGGGCCGATCCAGTCGACGATCGCTTTGCGAGCGCCCGGCTGGGCCGGCTGGTCTTCCCAGCGCATGGCTGAGTTGGCGTCGAGCGTGGCTGCGAGAGCCCACTCGACGTGAGGGCATAACGCGGTAGGCGCGGCATGGATGAACACCACGCCGGTCGTCGTATCCGCGAGATAGTTATGGTCAGACATCACTTCACTCCCGACTCACTGAGGGACGTCTTCCCCAACGACCTCACGAAATCGTGTGAATGATGTTACTTCTGTTGCTTGTAGTTAACACTGTGCCTGAAGTGATCGAATTACACCAGCGACACTTCTCGACTCTCAGCAAAGTTACAGCACGGTGATTCCCGCGCCCGGCACGAGTGCGGGCGTGTCGCGGGTGGCGGATTCACCCGCCGAGCGAGTCCTCTTCGCGCGAACGCCGGGTTGCCGCATCGACCACCCTGTCGGACAGTTCCGGCCACAGCGGCTTGGCCCAGTCGCCGAAGTCGCGGTCGGTGAGCACGATCAGCGCCGTGGAGATCTCCGGTTCGACCCACAGCAGGGTCCCGGACTGCCCGAAGTGCCCGAAGGTCGCGGGCGAATTGTGCTGCCCGGTCCAGTGGGGGTGCTTGGCGTCGCGGAGTTCGAAGCCCAGGCCCCAGGGGCACGGCTTGTGCATGCCGTACCCGGGCACGATCCCGTCGAGGCCGCGGAACTGTTCGGTCACGGCCTCCTCGAGGGTCTCGGGCGCGAGCAGCCGCGGGGCCACGAGTTCACGGGCGAACGCGATGAGGTCGGCCAGGCTGGCGGAGGCCCCGTGCCCGGCGGAGCCCTCGAGCGTGGTGGCCTCCATGCCCAGCGGCTGACACACCGCCTCGTGGAGGTAGTCGCCGAACGCGATCCCGGTGGCGTCGGCGATGTGGTCGGCCAGCACCTCGAACCCGGCCGAGGAGTAGATCCGCCGTTCCCCCGGCTCGGCGCGGACCTTGCCGCGGTCGGCGAAGTCCAGCCCCGAGGCGTGGGCGAGCAGGTGACGCACCGTGGACCCCTCGGGCCCCGCGGGCTCATCGAGGCCGATGGCCTCCTCCTCGACGGCCAGGAGCGCGGCCATCGCGACGAGGGGCTTGGTCACCGAGGCCAGGCGGTACACGCGGGTGTCGTCCCCGTGGACCGCGAGGGCGCCGTCGGGGCCGACCACCGCGGCCGAGACGGTGTCCACCGGCCAGTCTGCCACCACCGACAGTGCGGTGGAGAGCCTGTCTCGATCGAACTCGTCCGACATCGGTTCCTCCCTGGTTCGCGTGCGACCGGCGGCGCCGGTGTCCGTGACGGCCGCGCCGGTGAGGCGTGGCGTCCGTGCGAGCCAGTCTGTCAGGTCGGGTCGGGCGCCGCGGTCAGGTCCGCGGCACGTCGCGACGCCGGAAGCCGGCCAGCCCCACGGCGACCAGCACGACCGTCACCGTGAGGAGCACGGCCACGCCGATCGCGTTGACGGGGCCGACGGGCGCGGTGCCCACCGCGCCGAACGGGGACAGGCGCATCTGGTCCTCGTCGAGCCGGAGCGTGGGCCCCATGAGGGTGACGACGACGGCGAGGGCGAACGGCGCCCAGGCCAGGACCTGCAGTCTCGGGGATGCGCCGAACAGGCCGATCGAGATCGCGCCGAACACCAGCGCGGCGGGCACATACCACGCCCCGGCGCCGATGATGCGTCCCGCCAGGTCCGGGTCGTCGAGCACGGCGGCGGCGGTGATCCCGAACGCGGCGGCGCCGGCGAGGACCACGACGACGGTGCCGACGGTGACGACCGCGGTGTGGGCGGCGAGCCACGACCACCGCGAACGCCCCGTGGACAGTTCCATCTCGAGTCGCCCGGCGGTCTCCTCGCCGCGCAACCCGGTCAGGGTCTGCAACGCGAACCCGGCCCCGAGGAATCCGCTGAACGCCACCAGCATCTGCACGATGGAGTCGACCACGGTGCCCGAATCGCCGAGGAACACGGCGAGGTCGGGGTTGGACATCATCGTCTCGACCACCACGTTCATCAGCGCGCCGTACATGGCCATCAGTGCCACCACGCCGATCGTCCAGCCCGTCAGCGCGCCCAGGTGCTGGTGTACGGCGGTCCCGGTCCGGGACGCCCGCCACCGGGACGCGGTGGCGGGGCCGGTCCGGGCCGGGACCATCCCCTGGCCCACGTCGCGGCGCGCGG
>NZ_JAALDT010000171.1:0-5027 GCF_014144995.1 Dietzia sp. DQ11-71
CGGCCGCGGCGATCTCGGGATGGATCAACGGGGCCGCCGCGTCGGGCTTCGCGTTGCTCGGGGTGGGCATCGGCGCGACCTCCGGCCTGCTGGTGGCCCCGCACCTCGTGCGGGAGATCGACTCGCCGTTCGGCAGGCTGTCCGCGGGGCTGGCGATCATCGCGGTGATGGTGATCATCGGGCAGGTCGCCGGCGTCACGATCGGCCGCGCCGCCAGGCGCTACATCGCCGGATCCGGTGCACGACTCCTCGACAGCACGGTGGGCGCCGTCCTCCAGTCCGCGGCCATGCTGCTCGTGGCCTGGCTGGTCGCGGTGCCCATCGCCGCGCAGGAGGGACCCGGGCTGGGCAAGGCGGTGCGGGGGTCGTCCGTGCTGGCCAAGATCGACGACGTCGCCCCCGAACAGCTGCAACGGATCCCCGCGACGTTCACCTCGGTCCTCGGCACCACCGGTTTCCCGGACATCCTCGGCCCCTTCGGGACCACCCCGATGCAGGAGGTCCCACCGCCCGATCCGGTCCTCGCCGGCTCCGAGGTGGTGGCCCGCGTACAGCCGTCCGTGCTGAAGATCCGCGGCCGGGCCGAGTCCTGCAGCCGCGCGCTGGAGGGGTCGGGGTTCGTGGCCGCGCCGGGGCTCGTGATGACCAACGCGCACGTCGTGGCGGGCACCGAGTCCGCGACCGTGGTGTCCGGTGATGACGAGCTGGACGCCGAGGTGGTGGTCTACGACCCCCGCGTGGATATCGCGGTGCTGCGCGTGGACGGGCTGGACGCTCCGGTTCTTCCCTTCGCCGAGAACCGTGCCCGCACCGGCGACGACGCGATCGTCGTGGGCTACCCGGGCAACGGGCCCTACCGTCCGGACGCGGCACGGATCCGCGAGCGTGTGACCCTGCGCGGCCCGGACATCTACCGCGAGCAGACCGTCGAGCGCGAGGTGTACATCCTGCGGGGCTCCGTTCGCGAGGGCAATTCCGGCGGACCGCTGGTCACCCCGCAGGGGCAGGTCGCCGGTGTGGTGTTCGGCGCCGCGATGGACGCCGCGGACACCGGGTACGCGCTGACCGTGGAGCAGGTGCTGCCGCAGCTCCAGCTCGCGGTCGATGCGCAGGAGTCGGTCTCGACGGGGCGGTGCGTGGGGCTGCCCAGCTGATCACCGCGGGGCCCGGTCGGCGGGTCGGAGTCCCGGCGGCTCAGAGCGGGGTGACGCGCCGCGCGAAGTCCACGATCAGCCGGGATGTGGCGTCCGGGGCCTCCATCGCGGGGTAGTGCCCGGCCCCCGGGACCAGTTCGGTGGTGAAGTCGCGCGTCCACGCCGAGGACGCGCGGACGGTGGCCGGCAGAATGAACCGGTCCTCGGTTCCACTGATCCCCAGCACGGGCTGCGGCAGGACGCCCGAGACCGCGCGGCGGAAGTCGCGACCGTCCGGACGGAACTGGCTCCGCACCATCCAGCGGCGGCTCTCCAGGGTCAGGTGGGCGACCTTGGGGATGAGCATGGACCGCCTGAGCAGGTCGGCGGATTCGCGGAAGTCCTCCGTGTCGGGCCACGTGGGCCCGGATCGACTGCGGAGCATCTCCTCGACCACTGCGGCGCCGTCGCGGGTGAGGTGCCGCTCGGGCAATCGCGGCGCCTGGTCCGCGAGCAGGCGAGGCACCAGCGCGCGACGTTGGGAGCGGTCGAGCAGTGCGGCGCGCCGGGTGGCGACCGGGTGGGGAGAGCCGACGACGACGAGGCCCCGCACCGCGCGTGGCCGGCGGTAGGCGGCGGTCCATGCGATGAATCCGCCCTCGCCCTGGCCGACGACCACCGCCGAGGAGTGACCGAGGGCCCGGATGAGGTTGGTCATGTCCGCGGCCAGGGTCCACCCGTCGTAACCGCGCGGCGGCTTGTCCGAGTCGCCGTGGCCCCGGAGATCGACGGCAACGGCATGGAACCCGGCGTCGGCCAGCGCGAGCATGGGCGCCCGCATCGTCCACCAGATTCCACTGAGACCGTGGATCAGGAGGACCAGAGGGGGGAGTCGGCCCGGCGGGGTGTCGGCCGGCAGCGCCTCGGCGATGTGCAGGCGGATGCCGTTGGCCGAGACGTCACGATGCCGCCACGGCCCGTCGATCCTGACGATCGACGGGTCGGGCGGCCGGTGAGCGGGAGTTCTCAGGACTTCGACGCGGGCAAGGGCGTCTCGGTGACACGCACCGTGCCGGGCCGGGGCTCGTTGCCCTTCGGCATGGCCAGCTTGAGGTCCGACACCGAGTCGATGGTGCGCTGCGGCTTCCGGATCTTCTTGACCTTGCGGTAGCCGAGTAGTCCGAACACCGCCGCGAGCAGCACCAGGACGACGAACACGATGAGGAAGCCCATCCAGTCCCAGGTCTTGGTGCCGAACCACATCGAGATGAGCTTGGCCCACATGAACACGAACGGGAAGAAGGACATCAGCAGCAGGACGAGGGCCGCGACGAAGAAGCCGGACCCGGTCGCGGCCTTCTTCATCTGCTCGGTGACCTCGGTCTTCGCCAGCTCGATCTCGGCACGAACCAGTGTCGACACCTGCGTCGTGGCGTTCTTGACCAGGGTGCCGATACTGGCGTCGCCACGGCCGATCGAGTCAGCGTCATGCAGGGGGATCGAGGCCTCGGTCGGCTTGTGCGTTCCCTGGGCGTGGCTCACGGTTGTTCCTCCATAGTCCGGCGACGGATGCACCGTCGTCCATCGTGCCACGTCACGTGGCGGTGTTCACCCGCTACCCGTCAGCCGCGCGTGCCCTTCTCGCGGATCTGGTCCATGATCGTCGGATCCGACAGGGTCGAGGTGTCGCCGCCGTCGCGGCCCTCGGCCATGTCCTTGAGCAGGCGACGCATGATCTTGCCGGACCGCGTCTTGGGCAGCTCGGGCACGATCGTGATGTCGCGGGGCTTGGCGATCGGGGAGATCTCCCGCGACACCTCGGCCCGCAGCTCGTCGATGAGCTTCTGACGATCCTCCTCGGCGTCCACGTTGCCCCGCAGGATCACGTACGCGACGATCGCCTGGCCGGTGGTCTCGTCGTTGGCACCGACGACGGCGGCCTCGGCCACCGCGCGGTGGCCGACGAGGGCCGATTCGACCTCGGAGGTCGAGATGCGGTGACCGGAGATGTTCATGACGTCGTCGACGCGGCCGAGGACCCACAGGGCGCCGTCGGCATCCCACTTGGCGCCGTCACCGGCGAAGTAGTAGCCCTCCTCGGCGAACCGGGACCAGTAGGTGTCGCGATAGCGCTCCATGTCGCCCCAGATGCCGCGGAGCATGGCCGGCCACGGCTCGGTGATCACGAGGAAGCCCTGCTCGTCCGTCGCGACCTCCTTGGCGTCGCCGTCCACGATGGCGATCTCGATACCGGGCAGCGGCCGCATGGCGGAACCGGGCTTGGTCTCGGTGACGCCCGGGAGCGGGGAGATCATGATCGCGCCGGTCTCGGTCTGCCACCAGGTGTCGACGATGGGAGCCTTGCCGCCGCCGATGTTCTCGCGGTACCAGCGCCACGCCTCCGGGTTGATCGGCTCGCCGACCGAACCGAGCACGCGGATCGAGGACAGGTCGTGCGCGGCCGGGATCTCGTTGCCCCACTTCATGAACGTCCGGATCAGGGTCGGCGCGGAGTAGTAGATGGTGACGCCGTACTTCTCGATGATCTGGAAGTGACGGTGCTCGTCGGGCGAGTTCGGGGTTCCCTCGTAGACGATGCACTCGGCGCCGTTGGCCAGCGGGGCGTACACGCCGTAGGTGTGGCCCGTGACCCAGCCGACGTCCGCCGTGCACCAGTAGACGTCCTCGCCGGGCTTGTGGTCGAAGACGTTGTGGTGGGTGTACGCGGACTGGGTGAGGTACCCGCCCGAGGTGTGGACGATGCCCTTGGGCTTGCCGGTCGTGCCGGAGGTGTAGAGCAGGAACAGCGGGTGCTCCGAGTCGAAGGCCTCCGGCGTGTGCTCGGTGGACTGCTCGGACATCGCCTCGTCCCACCAGACGTCACGGCCGTCGGTCCAGTCCACGTCAAGACCGGTCCGGCGGACCACGAGCACGTTCTGCACGGACTCGGCGTCGCCGTCGGCATCGACGCCGTTTCCGGAGAGCGCGTCGTCGACTCCTGCCTTCAGCGGTGCGGGCTTACCGCGCCGGAACTGCCCGTCGGCGGTGATGACGAGCTTCGCCTCCGCGTCATCGATGCGGGAACGCAGCGCGTTCGGCGAGAAACCGGCGAAGACCACGGAGTGGGTCAGGCCCAGGCGGGCACACGCGAGCATCGCGATGTAGACCTCGGGCAGCAGGGGCATGTAGATGGCCACGCGGTCGCCGGCGACGAGGCCGAGGGAGCTGAGGTAGTTGGCCGCCCGGCTGACCTCGTCCTTGAGTTCGGCGTAGGTGATGTCGCGGGCGTCGTCGCCGGGCTCGCCGATCCAGTGGATGGCCACCCGGTCGCCGTTGCCGGCCTCCACGTGGCGGTCGACACAGTTGTAGGCCACGTTGAGCTTGCCGCCCACGAACCACTTGGCGACCGGCGCGTCAGACCAGTCCAGGACCTCGGTCCACTCGGTGTCCCAGTCGAGTCGCCGAGCCTGCTCCTCCCAGAAGGCGAGACGGTCGCTCGACGCGCTGTCGTAGAGGTCGGCCTGCGCATTGGCCTGCGCGGCGAAGTCGGGGTCGGGAGCGAAGGACTGGTCGTGCTCGGGAGCGGTCATCAGCGGCTCTCTCTCGGGATCAGATTTCACGGACGGCCGGGATCGTCACGGCGGAAGCGACCGGACCGATGTATGTGAGCGTAGTCACATGCGACGCGCCGTGTTCGGGATCCCGCCCGTCGGGGGGAGGTCGGGGGAGGCCTGCCCGATCCCGTTCACTCGCGAGGGGTGTTCTCGCCCTTCGTGGAGCCGCCGTCGGACGGTGGCCCGGCGGGTGTGGCGGGCCCCGGGCCGGAGGACTTCGCGGGCTCCGGGGTGTCGGTCGACGAGGACGAGGCAGCGGAGTTCGTCGTCGTCGTCGGCT
>NZ_JAALDT010000172.1:0-2073 GCF_014144995.1 Dietzia sp. DQ11-71
GAGGGGGCCGCGGCCGTCGCAGCCGCCGGCGCCGCGAGCGCAATCGCGGCGGGGGGCGCCCGGCCGAGGGTGAGACGGAGGTGCGGGACGACGACGTCCTGCAGCCGGTCGCGGGCATCCTCGACGTGCTGGACAACTACGCGTTCGTCCGCACGTCCGGCTACCTGGCGGGACCCAACGACGTCTACGTCTCCATGAACATGATCCGTCGTCACGGCCTGCGTCGCGGTGACGCGATCACCGGCGCGGTGAAGATGCCCCGCGACGGCCAGAACGACGGCCAGGGCGGCGGCCAGGGCGGCGGCGGGGGCCAGGGTGGCGGCAAGAACCGTCAGAAGTTCAACCCGCTGGTTCGCATCGACACCGTCAACGGTGGCCCGGTGGACCAGGTTCGCAACCGCCCGGACTTCGCGAAGCTCACCCCGCTGTACCCCAACCAGCGGCTGCGCCTGGAGACCGAGAAGAACATCATCTCGACCCGCGTGATCGACCTGATCATGCCGATCGGCAAGGGGCAGCGCGCGCTGATCGTCTCCCCGCCCAAGGCCGGTAAGACCACGATCCTGCAGAACATCGCCAACTCGATCGCGGTCAACAACCCGGAGTGCCACCTCATGGTCGTCCTCGTCGACGAGCGGCCGGAGGAGGTCACCGACATGCAGCGTTCGGTGAAGGGCGAGGTCATCGCCTCGACCTTCGACCGTCCGCCGTCGGACCACACCCAGGTCGCGGAGCTCGCGATCGAGCGGGCCAAGCGTCTGGTGGAGATGGGGCAGGACGTCGTCGTCCTCCTCGACTCCATCACGCGACTCGGCCGCGCCTACAACAACTCCTCGCCCGCCTCGGGTCGCATCCTGTCCGGCGGCGTCGACTCCACGGCCCTGTACCCGCCCAAGCGGTTCCTCGGCGCGGCGCGCAACATCGAGAACGGTGGATCGCTGACGATCATCTCCACCGCGATGGTGGAGACCGGCTCGGCCGGCGACACGGTGATCTTCGAGGAGTTCAAGGGCACCGGCAACGCCGAGCTCAAACTCGACCGGCGCATCGCCGAGCGGCGGGTGTTCCCCGCGGTCGACGTGGGGCCCTCGGGTACACGCAAGGAAGAGCTGCTCATGACCCCCGAGGAAGCCGGGATCATGCACAAGTTGCGCCGCGTGCTCTCGGGGCTGGACTCCCACCAGGCCATCGACCTGCTCATGTCGCAGTTGCGCAAGACCAACAACAACTACGAATTCCTGCTGCAGGTGGCCAAGACGACGCCCACCCTGCCGCAGGACGAGGAGTGACCGGGAGCGAGGGACGGTCGCCGTCCTCGATCGACGACGTCCTGGCCGAGTACGGGGGCCTCGAGACGCAGTTGTCCGACCCCGCTCTGCACGAGGACGCCACCGCCGCCCGCCGGGTGGGCAAACGCTTCGCCGAGCTCACCCCGATCGTGCAGTGTCACCGTGCGCTGGTGTCCACGCGCGAGGACGCCGCCGCGGCGCGGGAGCTCGCCGGCGACGATTCCTCGTTCGCCGGGGAGGCCGAGGAGCTGGAGGCTGAGGCGGCCGAGCTCGAGACCCGCCTGGCCGACCTGCTGGCGCCCCGCGACCCACACGATGCGGACGACGTGGTCATGGAGATCAAGTCGGGGGAGGGCGGCGAGGAGTCCGCACTGTTCGCCGCCGACCTCGCCCGCATGTACACGCGGTACGCCGAGAAACACGGATGGGTGATCGAGGTCCTCGGCCTCACGGAGTCCGACCTCGGCGGGTACAAGGACGCGACCTTCTCCATCCGGGCTCGCCAGCCGTCTCGCGACGGGGTGTGGTCCCGTCTCAAGTTCGAGGGCGGGGTGCACCGGGTCCAGCGGGTGCCGGTCACCGAGTCCCAGGGCCGGGTCCACACCTCGGCCGCGGGCGTGTTCGTCTACCCGGAGCCCGAGGACGTGGGTCCGGTCGAGATCGACGAGTCCGACCTGCGCATCGACGTCTACCGCTCATCCGGCAAGGGCGGGCAGGGCGTCAACACCACCGACTCCGCGGTGCGGATCACCCACCTGCCCACCGGCACGGTCGTCACGTGTCA
>NZ_JAALDT010000173.1:0-1779 GCF_014144995.1 Dietzia sp. DQ11-71
CCAACCCCAATAGCGCCTTGTTCAGCAGTCTCCTAGGAACGGCGCCGACGATCAAGATGGTCGCGTACGTCGCCGTGTCACCGGTGATGGCGGCTATGGCCACCCGGTGGCGACGAAAGGCCGTTCTTGTCAGCGCGGACGCAGTCCGCGCTGCAGTGGCGTTGTCCCTGCCCTGGGTCAGTGAGGCCTGGCAGATTTATGTCCTGATCTTTGCGCTGCAAGCGGCGTCGGCGACCTTCACTCCGGTGTTCCAGGCAGTGATTCCCGATGTCCTTCCCGACGAAGCGCAGTACACCCGCGCATTGTCACTATCCCGCCTGGCGTACGACACCGAATCGCTACTGAGCCCCGTACTGGCTGCGGCGCTGCTGGCGATCATGTCCTACAACAATCTATTTCTGGGCACGGTGCTGGGATTTCTCGCCTCCGGCGCGCTCGTCCTGGTCACCGAAATTCCCGATGGCGCACGGTCCGAAGCCGCATCGTTTCGAGAACGACTGACCCGGGGCGTCCGGGTCATGCTGCGCACCACGGAGCTGCGCAGTCTGCTGGTGATGAACCTCATCGTGGCCACCTCCACCGCCATGGTGATCGTCAACACCGTCGTCGTGGTCAGAGGATCTTTGGATCGCTCCGAGAGCGACGTCGCGCTTCTGATGGCCGCCTTCGGCGCCGGTTCCATGCTCGTCGCCCTCGTTGTTCCCCGAGTCCTCGACAAGATCGCCGATCGGCCCGTCATGCTCACCGGCTCAGCGATTATCCCGCCCGCCCTGGCCGCATCAGCAGCAGTGATCGCTCTACCGGCCGGCAGTGGGCAGTGGGCCTTGCTAATCACACTGTGGGCGATCCTTGGAGCCGCGACGTCGCTGATTCTGACCCCGTCAGCCCGCCTGCTGCGACGCGCCTCCGACCAAGTATCTCGACCTGCGGTCTTCGCCGCGCAGTTCTCCCTGTCCCACGCCTGCTTCATGCTCACCTACCCGATCGCCGGCGTTCTTGGCGCGATGCTCGGTCTACCTCAGACCGCGCTGATCCTCTCGGCTCTCGGAGTTCTCGGGGCCTTCGGTGCCTTCGCTCTCTGGACACGACCCGTCGCGTGAGCCGGGCGCACTGCCAGTCTGCGCCGCACGGTGCTCGTCAAGGGTGCGACTTGGTCCGAAACGGTTGCACCGCTGCGGAGCTGACTGGCTCACGCCGCCGGTGACCTCGTGCCCCACCCGCACGCACGTGCGCCCTACCGCAGGTGCGCCGGCGCGTCGCCGGGAGTGATACCGAGATGGATGTGATCTTGGTGGACGTCGTCGGAGAAGAACCCCTTGCGCGGTCCGTTAAGGTCGGCAGGTCCACCGACCTCGGTCGCCCCCAACTCGGCAGCTCGCCGCATCAACCGAAGCACACGATCGTCGCCGGGTCGGACGTCCACCACCGGCCGACCGTCGATCTCGCGGATGTCTACTGCTCGTCCCACGGCGTGATTGGACATTCGCGCGGTGCCCGGTGCCAGCGACGCATGAATCGTGGCCCCAGGCCGGGGAAGAAACCGGCCGGTAGCTGTTCAACGTGCAACTGCGCGGTCGCGCCGAGATCAGCGATCGTGGCGTACCGCAGCACGAGATCGTCCTCCGTCGCCGGTCCCGGCCGTGGGCAAGGCGCCGTCCGCGCACGGTAGAGCAGGCGGTAGCGCCACGTCGGTCGACACATAAGCTGACTCCCTTCTTCGGTCAAATCAGACCGGGCCCGGCTGTTAGGGACGTGCTTCGGATAGCAGGGTTCTGATGA
>NZ_JAALDT010000174.1:0-19668 GCF_014144995.1 Dietzia sp. DQ11-71
GCGGTGCCGGCCTCGGCCACCGTCGGGTGGCACACCACCTCCGGTCGGGCCGCGAGCACCGCCCCCGCGGCGGATCCGACGTACCTCACCATCCCCGACGTCGCCGCCACGGCGGCGGACGCACACAGCACCGCTGCCCCCGGATACCGGTCGGATCCAGCGCGCACGGCCACGACGCCCTGGGTGTACTTGTCGTCGGCCGGGCCGGGCACCGGCCACGTGCGCCCCACCTCGGCGCGGGAGTGGGCGACGACAGTGTTCGGACCGGCGCTCAGATAGTCCGGCACGCGCTCCTGCATCTGCAGACGACGCGCCTGCACGGGATCCGTGGGATCGATGAGGCCGATATCCACCACCTCGACGCGGCCGCACACCGGCGAAGCCAGCAAGTGGGCCCGCCGCAGCAGCCCGAACGTCACGGTGAGGGTGGCGGGAACGTGGGCGTCGTGGACGGTGCCGGTGTCGGCGTCGACCCCGCTGGGCAGATCCACTGCCACCCACGGAACCCCGGCCGCGGCCAGGCCGTTGACGATCCGGTCGGCCGGCTGGCGCAGCGGTCCGCGTCCGCCCAGGCCCACCACGCCGTCGACGGCGACATCCGGGACCGGAAGACGAGAGCCCACCGACTCCGTGTCGTGGATCCGCCCGCCGACACGGCGCAGGGCGACCAGGCCGCGAGCGTGTGCGCGGTCCGGGTCGAGCATCACGGCGTCGACGCGACAGCCACGGGCCCGGAGCATCGCGCCGGCGTAGAGCGCGTCGCCCCCGTTGTCGCCGGTACCGACCAGCAACTGCACCGTCCGGCCATAGAGGCCCCCGGTGCGCTCCCTCAGTAGGACGGCGGTGTGGTGGGCCACCCCGGCCGCGGCACGGCGCATCACCGCATCCGGGTCCCCGGAGGCTGCTGCGGCGATGAGCGGGCGCTCGGCATCCCTGATCTGCCCGACCGGGTGAGCGCGCCTCATTGCCGTGGCCCCCGCCGTCCTACTCGACCGTGACGGACTTGGCGAGGTTCCGCGGCTTGTCCACGTCGTACCCCCGCGCGGCCGCGACCTCGGCCGCGAACGCCTGGTACGGGATGGTGGCCAGCAGCGGCTGCAGGAGAGTGGTCGACGCCGGGATCGGGATGAAGTAGTCCGACAGCGGCCGGACGACGTCGTCACCCTCCTCGGCGATCACGATGGTCCGCGCGCCGCGGGCCCTGATCTCCTGGATGTTGCTCACCAGCTTCGAGTGCAGCACCCCGCGGCCCTCGACCGGCGGCATCACGATGAAGACCGGCAGGCCCTCCTCGATGAGCGCGATGGGCCCGTGCTTGAGTTCGCCCGCCGGGAAGCCCTCGGCGTGCATGTACGCGAGCTCCTTGAGCTTGAGCGCGCCCTCGAGGGCCGTCGGGTAGCCGACGTGGCGCCCCAGGAACAGCACCGACTTGGCGCCGGCGAGCTCCCGGGCGATCCCGCGGACCGGGTCGAGGGAGTCCACGACCTTCTGGATCTCGTGCGGCATCTGCTCGAGTTGACGGAACTCGGCGGCGACCTCGTCCGGGTACTTGGTGCCGCGGGCCTGCGCGAGCGCGAGGCCCACGAGGTAGTTGGCGGTGATCTGCGCCAGGTACGCCTTCGTCGACGCCACACCGATCTCGGGACCGGCGTGCGTGTACAGGACGGCGTCGGCCTCGCGCGGGATCTGCGAGCCGTTGGTGTTGCACACGGCCAGGACGCGCGCCTTCTGGGACTTGGCGTGGCGGACCGCCTCGAGGGTGTCCGCGGTCTCGCCGGACTGGGAGATGGCCACCACCAGCGTGGAACGGTCCAGGACCGGGTCGCGATAACGGAACTCCGAGGCGATCTCGACCTCGCATGGCAGTCGCGTCCAGTGCTCGATCGCGTACTTGGCGACCATGCCGGAGTGATAGGCGCTGCCGCAGGCGACGATGAACACCTTGTCGATGTCCCTCAGGTCCTGGTCGGTCATCCGCTGCTCGTCCAACACGATGCGGCCGTTCTGGAAATGGCCCAGCAGCGTGTCGGCGACCGCCTGCGGCTGCTCGGCGATCTCCTTGAGCATGAAGTAGTCGTAACCGCCCTTCTCGGCGGCGGCGAGATCCCAGTCGATGTGGAAGGGGCGCCCCTCGCTGGGCTCACCGGCGAAGTCGGTGATCTCGTAGGAGTCGGCCCGCAACACCACGACGTTGTCCTGGCCGAGCTCGACCGCCTCGCGGGTGTGCTCGATGAACGCCGCGACGTCGGAACCGAGAAACATCTCGCCTTCGCCGACGCCCAGCACCAGCGGGGTCGAGCGGCGCGCGGCCACCAGGACGTCCGGGTGGGCCGCGTGACTGAAGACGAGGGTGAACGCGCCCTCGAGGCGGCGGAGCACGGTGCGGCACGCGGCGACGAAGTCGTCGCCGCTGCGGCCCGACTCCATCTCGCACCGCACCAGGTGGGCGGCCACCTCCGAGTCGGTGTCGGACTCCAGATCGACCCCGGCGGCCTCGAGCTCCGCGCGCAGCGGGGCGAAGTTCTCGATGATGCCGTTGTGCACGATCGCGACGTCGCCCGAGACGTGCGGGTGGGCGTTCCGGTCGCTCGGGCGACCGTGGGTGGCCCAGCGGGTGTGGCCGATGCCGGTGGTACCCGGGAACCCGCCCCCGCCCGCCGCCGTGAGCTCCGCCTCGAGGTTGGCGAGCTTGCCCTCCTTCTTCTCGACCCGGGAGGTGCCCGCGCCGTCGAGGACGGCGACACCAGCCGAGTCGTAGCCGCGGTACTCCATCCGCCGCAGGGCCTCGACGACGACAGGGAGGGCGGGCCTGTGCCCGACATATCCGACGATTCCGCACATGGCCGCTAAGTGTAGCCACGCAGTCCGGGGACCCTCGCCCCTTCGTCGCCCCCGAGGCGATACTGTGGCCATCGTGGCCAAGAAGACGAAGGAACTGCTCGCCCGGGTGTCCCGACGCGGCCCCTACGGTGTCGACAGGGGCGACCTCGGTTTCACCGGGACGCCGGGGGTCGTGTTCGTCCCCCGCGGCGCTCCGTCGCCGGCCCCGCTCGTGGGTTGGGCCCACGACTGGACCAGGGGGCCCGAGCACTACGTCGACACCCTCAAGCATCTCGCGTCGTGGGGGTTCGTGGTGGTGGCGCCCGCCTCGGACCGCGGCCTGAGGCCGAACCACCAGCACTACGCGGATCACCTGTCCGCCGCGCTGGAGGACGTCCTCCAGGCCACCCTGGGCCGTGGGGCCGTCCGGGCCGATCCACACCGGATCGCCGTGGCCGGGCACGGTCTCGGCGGCGGGGTCGCCGCGCTGCTGGCCTCCCAGCGCACCGACATCGACGGGGTGGTCATGGTCTTCCCCACCGAGACCGTGCCCTCGGCCGCCGATCGGGCGATGACCGTCGACGCCCCCGCCCTGCTGCTCTCGGGTGCGGGCGGGGTCCACTCCGAGGACGCCCGCGATCTGCAGCGCCTGTGGCGCGGCGACCTGGTACACCGACGCCTGGAGAAGGCGGTCGAGACGGGTCTGGTCGAGCGCAACCCGCTTCTCGAGCGGGTCGGGTTGGCGGACCCCGACCTCCGCACCCATCGGGCCGTGCGCCCGCTGCTGGCGGGGTACCTGCTGGCCACCCTGACCGATGACGACACCTATGCCGCGTTCGCCGATCCGGAGGCGGAGTTCAAGGGCACCGTCACGGTCACCCACGAGATGCTCGACGAGGAGGCCGACGACCTGCTCGCCAGCGCCCCGCCGATGCTCAAGCTGGTCAAGTCCTTCACGGGCGGCTGATCGCCTCCGGTGCCCGGTCGCCGGTGCCCGGTCGCCGGGGCCCGGCGCCGGAGAGCGCACGGGCCCGGACGGTCACACGGCGGCGACCACGCCCGCCAGGCGCTCGGCGACCTCGCCGGCCAGGTTCGCGTCCTCCGCCTCGACCATCACGCGGACGAGCTGCTCGGTGCCGGAGGGACGCAGAAGCACGCGGCCTGTGGAGCCGAGCCTGCGCTCCTCCCCCACCACGGCGTCACAGACCGCCCCGGATGCCACGACTGCGGCCTTGTCCTCGACCGGCACGTTGACGAGGACCTGCGGCAGCACGGTCATGACCCCGGCGAGCTCGGCCAGCGACTTGCCGGTCTCCGCCATGCGGGCCATGAGGCGCAACCCGGTGAGCACGCCGTCACCGGTGGTGGCGTGGGCGGGCAGCACGAGGTGCCCGGATTGTTCGCCGCCGAGGCTGTACCCACCCTCGCGCAGACGCTCGAGGACGTAGCGGTCGCCCACCTTGGTCTCGGTGATCTCGATCCCGGCCTCCCGCATGGCGACCTTGAGCCCCAGGTTGCTCATGATGGTGGCCACCAGCGTGTTGCCGACGAGCTCCCCGGAGTCGCGCATCGCCAGGGCCAGGATCGCCATGATCTGGTCGCCGTCGACAACCTCGCCGGAGGCGTCGATGGCCAGACACCGGTCCGCGTCGCCGTCGTGCGCCAGGCCCAGGTCGGCGCCGTGCGCGCGCACCGCGGCGCGGACGTCGTCGAGGTGGGTGGAACCGCAGTTGTCGTTGATGTTGTAGCCGTCGGGGCTGGCGTGGATCTCGATCACCGTGGCGCCGGCCTCGCGGTAGGCACGCGGGGCCGCCGCGCTGGCGGCGCCGTTGGCGCAGTCGACGACGACGACGAGCCCGTCCAACCGGCCCGGCGTGGCATCGAGCAGGTGCCGGACATAGCCGTCCAGGGCGTCCTCCTGCGTCGCCCGCGAGATACGGCCGATCGCTGAGCCGGTCGGTCCGGTGATGGCACCGTCGGTGAGGGCGGCCTCGACACGGTCCTCCACCTCGTCGGCCAGCTTGTGGCCCCCGGCGGCGAAGAACTTGATGCCGTTGTCCGGCATCGCGTTGTGCGAGGCGGAGATCACGGCACCCAGCTCGGCCTCGTGCTGGGCCGTGAGGTGGGCGACGGCCGGAGTCGGCAACTCGCCCACGAGCAGGACATCGACGCCCTGACTCGCCAGGCCGGCGGCCAGGGCGGCCTCGAGCATCTCCCCGGAGACACGGGGGTCACGGCCGACGACGGCGACGGGCCGGGATTCGGCCCGGCGGGGCGACGGCTCGACCTCGGTCGCCAGGACCGCCGCGGCGGCCGCCCCCAGGCGCACGGCCAGGTCGACGGTGAGGGTCCGGTTGGCGAGTCCGCGGACCCCGTCGGTGCCGAACAGTCGCGTCATATCGTGTGGTCCTCCGGGGGTGGTGGTTCGCCCCGCCGCGGACGGTGGGCGTGAATGGCCGGGTCAGGATAACCCCGACCGACAGTGCAGTGGGCAAATGGACCGGAGCAGGCCCCGCATACGCAGGGGCCTGCTCCGGTGACGCGACCCGGGTGGATCAGCGCTTCGAGTACTGCGGGGCCTTACGGGCCTTCTTGAGGCCGGCCTTCTTGCGCTCGACGGCACGGGCGTCGCGCGTGAGGAAGCCCGCCTTCTTGAGCGCCGGGCGGTCGTCCGGCGAGTACTGGATGAGCGCCCGGGCGATGGCCAGACGCAGCGCGCCGGCCTGACCCGAGGGGCCGCCACCGTGGAGCAGTGCCACGATGTCGAACTGCTCGTCGCGCTCGACGAGGACCAGCGGCGACTTGACGAGCTGCTGGTGCACCTTGTTCGGGAAGTACTCCTCGAGGGTGCGGCCGTTCAGGGTGAACTGGCCGGAACCGGGGAGCAGGCGCACGCGGGCGACGGCTTCCTTGCGACGTCCGACGGCCTGGGCCGGACCGGAGGTGACGGTCGACCCCAGCTGGGCGTCGGCGTCGGCGACGAAGTCGGTGCCACCGGCGTAGTCGGCCTCGCTGTAGTCCTCGGCGACCTCGGCGGCGAGGTCCGCCACCACGTCGTCGGCGACCTCGGCCTCGGGGGTGATGTTCTCGTCGGTCACTGGGCCACCTGCTTGATCTCGAAGGGCACGGGCTGCTGGGCGGCGTGCGGGTGATCGGGACCCGCGTACACCTTGAGCTTGGAGGCGACGGCACGGCCGAGCTTGTTGCTCGGCAGCATGCCCTTGACGGCCTTCTCGACGACGCGGTCGGGACGGGTGTCCATGGCCTTGCCCAGGGTCTGCGACTTCAGGCCGCCCGGGAAACCGGAGTGGCGGTGCTGCACCACGCGGTCACGCTTGTTGGACGAGATCGCGACCTTGTCGGCGTTGATGATGATGACGAAGTCGCCGGTGTCGGCGTTCGGGGCGAACTGCGGCTTGTGCTTGCCACGGAGAATGTTGGCGACCTGGACGGCGAGTCGACCGAGAACCACATCAGTGGCGTCGATGACGTACCAGGCGCGCGTCACGTCCCCGGGCTTGGGGGTGTACGTGGACACAGGCGATACCTCTGTCTGTCTAGTGGGCTGCCGGCCGGGCGGGCGCCCTCCCCCTCGAACGGCGGCCGGTGGTGACCCGCGCGAGGTGGTCCACCGCCCCACCAGGGGACGACATGGACGCCGACGGTCAAGACTACCGGCCGGGACCACTCTCTCCAAGTCGGCGATCACGATCCCCTGCCCATCGGTTAGACTCTCCCCGATTCCCGCCCTCGTAGCTCAGTGGATAGAGCACGGCTCTCCTAAAGCCGGTGTCGGAGGTTCGATTCCTCTCGGGGGCACCACCCACAGCGGCCGGCCGTCACGGCCGCCGCAGGCGCGTCATCGCCGGAGAGTGGCGGAGAATGCGCTGGTCAGCGCCAGGATCGGCAACCCGATGAACAGGTGGACGATCGCGGCGGCCAGGCCGTCGAGGAACGGCACCGTGACCAGCAGCGGCAGCGCCACGGCGGCGACGATGAGCAGCCCGACGGTCCAGGAGTAGAACTGCTGGGGGTTGGCCGTGCCGACGAGCAGCAGGTACCAGAGCAGCCCGGCGAGGAGCGCGGCGACGGCCCCGTAGACCGCGTACATCGTGGGCGTGTTCCCGCCGTTGGCCCACTGGTGGCCGAAACGCGCGAACACCGCTTCCACGATCCATGCGATCAGCCATCCGGCGATGGCCGCCACAAGGGCGGTCGCGACCACGCTGCCGGCGAACTTGCCCACATCGAGGGCGGGGCCACGGCGCTTCGCCGCGGGCGCGGCGGCGTATCCCCCGTCGGCTCCGTAGCCGTCGTCATAGGCGGGGTCGTAGGCCTGGTCGTCGCCCATCCGCGAGTAGGCACGCGAGTCGGGCTGCTGCCCCATGCGTCGGGTCTGGTCGTCCTGTCCGGGATACATCTCTACCGCCTCCGAATCGGTGTGGTGCCCACTGAGGGTAGTCCCTTCCGGCCCACGACGAGGTCCGCCCGGTCGTCCGAGGACGACCGGGCGGACCCGGCGGGGGCCCGTGGTGGTGGGCCCGCCGAGGAGACGTCAGTGAGCGATGGTCTTCTCCACACCGACACCGGTGAGGGAACGGACCTCCATCTCCACCCGCTTCTCCGGGAACTCGTCCTTCTTCCCGATGAACGTGCCGACGATGCCCAGCAGGAACGCCAGCGGGATCGACACGATGCCCGGGTTCGAGAGCGGGAACAGGGAGAAGTCGACGCCCGTGATCATCGACTTCTCGCCACCGGAGACCGCCGGCGAGAGCGCGATCAGCACCAGGGTGCTGATGAGCCCGCCGTACATCGAGAACAGGGCGCCGGTGGTGTTGAACCGCTTCCAAAACAGCGAGTACAGGATCGTCGGCAGGTTCGCCGACGCGGCGATCGCGAAGGCCAGGGCGACGAGGAAGGCGATGTTCTGCCCCATGGCGCCGATACCCATGACGATCGACAGGAGCCCGATCACGACGACCGTGATCCGCGAGACCCGGAGCTGCGACTTCTCGGTGGCCTTTCCGTGCTTGATGACGCCGTTGTAGATGTCGTGGGCAAACGATGCGGACGCCGTGATCGCCAGCCCCGCCACCACCGCCAGGATCGTCGCGAAGGCGACCGCGGAGATGATGCCGAGGAAGATCTCACCGCCGAGGGCGAACGCGAGCAGTGGTGCCGCCGAGTTCACGCCACCGGGCGCGGCCTCGATGACCTCCGGTCCGACCATCGCCGCGGCACCGAAGCCGAGCACGAGGGTGAACAGGTAGAACCCGCCGATGAGGGCGATGGCCCAGGTGACGGACCGGCGGGCCTCCTTGGCGGTGGGGACCGTGTAGAAGCGCATGAGCACGTGGGGCAGGCCGGCGGTACCGAAGACGAGCGCGATCGACAGCGAGACGAAGTCCAGCTTGCTGGTCTCGGTGGCGCCGTACTGCAGACCGGGCTGCAGCAGATCCTTGCCCGAGTTCGCGACGGCTTCACCCAGGAGCGCGGAGAAGTTGCCGCGGGCGGCCACGAGAACCATGAGGCACATGATGAGGACGCCACTGACCAGCAGGACGGCCTTGACCATCTGGACGTAGGTCGTGCCCTTCATGCCGCCGACCAGCACGTAGACGATCATCAGCAGCCCCACGGCCGCGACGACGATCGCCTGCCCCGTGGAGTCGTTGATGTTCAGCAGGAGGGCGACGAGGCCACCCGCGCCCGCCATCTGGGCGATGAGATAGAACAGGCACACCGCGAGGGTGGCCAGGGCCGCCGCCATCCGGACGGGCCGCTGGTTGAGGCGGAAGCTGAGCACGTCGGCCATGGTGAACCGGCCGGTGTTGCGCATCAGCTCGGCGACGAGCATCAGGGCGACGAGCCAGGCGACGAGGAATCCGATCGAGTAGAGGAAGCCGTCGTAGCCGTTGATCGCGATGGCGCCGGCGATGCCGAGGAAGGATGCCGCCGACAGGTAGTCACCGGCGATCGCGAACCCGTTCTGCGGACCGGTGAAGCTCGACCCACCGGTGTAGAAGTCCTTCGTCGACTTCGTGGACTTGGATGCCCTCAGGACGAGCGTCATCGTGATGACGATGAAGATCCCGAACACGACCATGTTGAGCAGCGTGCTGCCTACCTGCTCACCCGGCGTGAGTTCATTGATGTTGAGTAGCCAATCCATCAGACAGCCTCACCTTCCAGCTCGAGGCGGATGGATTCCGCACGGGGGTCGATCACGCGGTTGGCGAACCGGATGTAGAGGAACGTGATGAGGAAGGTGGTCACGAACTGCCCCAGCCCGATAATCAGCCCCCAGGTGATGTTTCCGAAGACCTTCGTGGCCATGAAATCCGTGGCGTAGACGGCGAGGATGACATAGAGGAAGTACCAGATGAGGAAGGCGACGGTCATGGGGAAGACGAACGCCCGGAACTTGCTGCGCAACTCCTGGAAGGCGGGGCTGGACTGCATCGCCGTGAACTCCGCCGTTCCTGGGGTTCGCCGCGATGCGCCCCCCGTCGGCGGATCAGTTGGTTGGGACACGGAGGTCCTCCGTTTCGGGTTCTCATCAGCGCACCCCTGTAGTGATGCGCCTCACAGATAGTGACGGAGGAAGTGTGACACGTAACACAAGTTCTCGGCGGAGACTCTCAGGCAACGCGGTCGATTCCCTGGAAACCGGAGGATGCCGCACCCCCATCCTAGGGGGCAGCTACCTCTATCCGGGGTTAAGGGAGTCAGGCGCCGGGCGCCGCTCCGCGACGGCCCACCGCGTCGGCGAACACCCGCACGATCTCGTCGGGCGTCCGCGCGACGTGGCTGCTGCCGCCGGTCACCCGGGAGATCTCCGCCAGGGTGCCCGGCGCGGCGTCGTCGAGCAGACTGATCGTCACGACGATCACCGGGCGCGACGGGGTGACCATGTCGCGTAGTCGGGCGAGGAACTCCCCTTCGTCGAGGTCCGAGGTGGCGTCGTCGGCCCCGTCGGAGATCACGATGATCGAATTGACCATGTTGGGGTCGTAGCCGGAGCGCACCTGGGCGTAGGCGTCGAGTACGGACCGGTAGAGGTCGGTTCCGCCGCCCACCAGACCGGGCAGGGCCGCCAGCGCGCCGCCGAGGGCCTCCCGGTGCGAACCGTCGGCGCCGGCCTCGTCGAGTCGTCGGAGTGGCGCGACCTCCGCGTAGGGCCTGCCATCCCGGCCGGCGGCCCCGCCGAACGCCCACAGCCCGAGAGCCGCGTCGTCGGGGAACTGCCCGAGGCCGGCGCCCGCCGTGGCGACCAGTGCCTCGATCCGGGTCCGGTCCGTACCCGGTATCCCGAATCCCATCGATCCCGAGGTGTCCACCAGGACGAGGGACCGCCCGGGCATCGCCAACACCCGCCACCGTCGGAGGACGCCGTGGAGGCGGTCGGGGTCGCGGACGACGAGCATCTCGATCTCGCCCACCCCTGCACCGTCCGCGAGGGGCGCGCGGTCCGCTTTCCGGAAACCATCCGCCGAGAGGCCGTCGCGGTGGGCGGGCGAGGCCGTGGCGTCGCGGAGTGCTTCGGCGGCACCGGCGACCTCGGCTCGCCGGGTCGGGTCCTGGGTGGTCACCGCCAGCGGGTACCCGAGGAACACCGCCCCGGTGGCGGGAGCGGCGATCTGGAGTCCCGCGTGCGGGGCCTCACGCCGGGCGAGCACCGCCTCACGCTCCGTCACGATCGTCGCGCCGCCCCCGGAGACCACCCTGTCCAGCATCTCGCGCGATGTCGGGGGAACCTCCATGCGGCTCATCTGCCCCTGCGCCAGGATCGCCATGGACGCGCCCAGTGCGTCCGCGGTCGACCGCATGATCTCCACCTCGGACGCGGCGGCGAGGATCGGCGCGTCCGCGATCCCGGACCGGACGGGATCGCCCATCATCAGTCCCGGGGTCGCCAGGGCGGAGGTCCACGTCGACATGTCGACCGGGGTGTCGCGGGACGCGATGACCACCGGGGTGGACGCGAGCGAGTTCACCACCGTGTCGAAGGGGATCTGCACGTCCCGCGACAGTTGCGCGAGCCGCACCGCCGAGTCCGGGACCCAGATGTCGGGGAGCGCCTCACGGGAGGCGACACGCCCGGCGAGGTCAGCCGACGAGACAGGGGCGACCTCGAAGGAATAGCACCCGTCGGCATCCTCGGCCAGGGCATCCACGTGGTCGGCGATCTCGGGCTCGGCGGCGACACTGATCCGGAGGTCGTCTCCACAGAATCCACCGACACCGGCCCGGGAGAGCCCGGCGAGCACCAGTACCGCGACGAGCACGACCGCGAGGAGCGCGGCTCCCACGAGGACGACCCTGCGGGCCGTCGGATTCCCACTCTGCGGCGACGCACTGTGCCTGGCCATCGCTGGCGTTCCCCCTGGATGTCATTTACCCGGGGCCGTGCCAGACGCCCACGTCAGGCGGATCCGGGTCGGGCGCTGGAATCGTACCCGGGCCGGGGTCCACGTGGGGCCGACACGTGGGAGCCGCCGCGGCGCGCCCCACCGCTGGTGTGGCGCGTCAGCGTCCGCGGAAGACGGGGGGCCTCTTCTCGGCGCGCGCGGCCCGGGCCTCGGCCATGTCCTCACTGCCCCAGGCCCGGAGCTGGAGCTCGGTGTGCTCGTCCCGCGGGAGCAGCCGGGCGTCGTCGTCGTTGATGACGGTCTTGATGTGCCGCAGGCTCAGCGGCGCCGAGCGGGCGAGCTCCGCCGCGAGCTCCATCGCCGAATCCATGTCACCGATCTCGTTCGCCAGGCCGATCCGGGCCGCCTCCTCCGCGCCGACGGGGCGCGCGGTCATGAGGACCGAGCGGGCGTGCCCGCCGCCGACGACGTTGGCGAGCCGCTTGATCGTCCAGTTGTCGAGCGCCAGCCCCACCTTGACGACCGGGACGGCGAAGACCGCGCCCGGTGCCACCACCCGGAGATCCGCGGCCAGCGCGAGCTGCACACCGGCGCCCACGGCCGGTCCGTTGACGGCTGCGATGACCGGCACGGGAGCCGATTCGACGGCCCGGAGCATCCCGGCGTGGCAGTCGTAGAAGTTCGAGTTGTACACCCCGCCGGACAGGTCGGCCCCGGCGCAGAACGCGGTTCCCGCGCCCGTGATGACGATCGCCCGGACCGGATCCTCGGCCTCGGCCTCAACCCCGGCGGCCTCGACGGCCTCCCGCAGCGCGGTACACACCTCGGCGTCCAGGGCGTTGCGGGTCTCGTGACGGTCGATGGTGACGACGACGACTGCGCCGTCCCTGCGGGTGACGATCATGGCGACGGGGCCTCCTCTGCGGGACGGGGGGTGCGGCGGCGCACCCCTGCGCCGAGGATACCGGCTGGTAGTCGCCCCCACCGTACGATGCGGTCATGGCGCGAACGGGAGCACTGCAGATCCTCGACCTGGTCCTCGATGACGGTTCGTTCCGACCGTGGGACAGCGCTCCGGTACGCCCGCCCCACGTGGACTCGGTGCCCGGGTACGAGGACTCCCTGCGGCGGGCGGCGGAGAAATCGGGAGTGGACGAGTCCGTCATCACCGGCGAAGGAACCCTGCTGGGTCGACGCGTGGTGCTCATCGCATGCGAGTTCGATTTCCTCGCCGGCTCCATCGGGATCGCCGCCGCCGAGAGGATCGTCTCGGCGATCGAACGGGCGACCGCCGAGGGGCTGCCCATCCTCGCCTCCCCCACCTCCGGTGGGACCCGGATGCAGGAGGGCACGATCGCATTCCTGCAGATGGTCAAGATCTCGGCCGCGGTGGCGGGACACAAGACCGCTGGCCTGCCCTACCTCGTCTATCTGCGGCACCCCACCACCGGCGGCGTGTTCGCGTCCTGGGGCTCACTGGGGCACGTGTCCGTCGCGGAACCCGGAGCACTCATCGGGTTCCTCGGACCCCGCGTGTACGAGGCCCTCTACGACGCCCCCTTCCCCGACGGCGTCCAGGTCTCGGAGAACCTCGCACGCCGCGGGATGATCGACGGTGTCCTCCCTCCCGAGGGCCTGCGGGACCTCACCGCGCGGGCGTTGCGGGTGCTGTGCCAGGACCCGCCCTCCGACGACGAGCCGGCCCCACCGCCCGGCCCCGTACCCGAGCCGGAGCCCGACGACGGCACCCCACCCGACGCCTGGGACGCCATCACCCGGTCCCGCCGGCACGACCGCCCGGGCGCCCGCGCCTTCCTCGACCGGGTCGCACCCACCCGCGTCCCGCTGTCGGGGACGGGGCAGGGAGAGGACAGTGGGTCCCTCCTGCTCTCCCTGGCGCGCTTCCGGGGCCAGTCCGCGGTCGTCCTGGCCCAGGACCGCGATGCGGAGAACGAGACGAGCCCGCTCGGTCCGTCCGCGTTGCGGTCGGCCCGCCGTGGGATGCGGATCGCGGCGGAGATGGGCGTTCCGCTGGTGTTGCTCATCGATACCCGGGGGGCCGCGCTGTCCCGGGAGGCGGAAGAGGGCGGCCTCGCGGGCGAGATCGCCCGGAGCCTCGCGGACCTGGTCACGCTGTCCAGCCCGACCGTCTCGGTGATACTCGGCCAGGGCACCGGCGGGGCCGCCCTCGCGCTGCTCCCGGCCGACCGGGTCCTGTGTGCACGGCACGGGTGGCTCGCACCGCTCCCGCCCGAGGGCGCCAGCGCCATCCTCCACCACGAGACCTCCCGGGCGCCGGAGGTCGCCCGATCGCAGGGGATCACCTCCGCCGACCTGCTGGGAGCCGGGATCGTGGACGTGGTGGTCCCGGAGAGGCCCGACGCCGCCGACGAACCGGAATCCTTCTGCGACCGGATGGCCGATGCCGTCGCCGCGGCCCTCCTCGAGGTCCGCAGGCGCCCCCCTGAGCGGAGGTATGCCGAGCGGATGATGAGGTATCGGGAGCTCGGCCTGCCACTAGAGTGAGTCCTGTCACAGCCCGTCGGCCCGGCCGGCGGGCACGCTCCCACCTGTGAGGGGAACTCCCGATGACGGACTCCACCGCCTCGTCCTATGCCGCCGCCCACCGGCTCTCGATCAGCGATCCCGACGCGTTCTGGCTCGACGTCGCGGCGGATATCGACTGGACCACGCCTCCGACCACGGCGGTCGACCGCTCTCGCCCGCCGTTCTACCGCTGGTTCCCGGACGGGGAGCTGAACACCTCCTACAACTGCGTGGACCGCCACGTCGAGGCGGGCCGGGGGGACCAGGCCGCGTTCATCTACGACTCCGCCGTGACCGGGGTGAAGGAGACCATCACCTACGCCCAGCTGCTGGACCGGGTCGAGGAGTTCGCCGGAGCGCTGGCCGCCGAGGGCGTCGGGCGGGGCGACAGGGTCGTCATCTACATGCCCATGGTTCCCCGCGCGGCCGTCGCGATGCTCGCGTGTGCCCGGCTCGGTGCGGTGCACTCCGTCGTCTTCGGGGGCTTCGCCGCCCCGGAGTTGGCGATTCGTATCGACGACGCGCGCCCGAAGGTCATCGTCACCTCCCACGGCGGGATCGAGCCGACCCGCAAGGTGCCGTACTTCCCCATGGTGACCAAGGCTCTCGAACTCACCCGGCACACCCCCGGCGCCGTGATCGTGGCCCCGCGTCACGAGCAGTTCCCCGACGAGGCCTTCCCGGAGACGCCGGGCACCACCTGGAGCTACTGGGATGACGCCGTCGCCGCGTCCGAGCGGGCGGCCCCGGTGCCCGTCAAGGCCACCGACCCCCTGTACATCCTCTACACCTCCGGTACCACGGGCCTGCCCAAGGGCGTCGTGCGGGACAACGGTGGCCATGCGGTCGCGCTCGCGTGGTCGATGTGGAACGTCTACGGGGTCCGGCCGGGTGAGGTGTGGTGGACCGCCTCGGACGTGGGCTGGGTGGTCGGCCACTCGTACATCGTCTACGCACCGCTGTTGATCGGTGCGACGTCCATCATCTACGAGGGCAAGCCGGTCGGCACGCCGGATGCCGGTGCCTTCTGGCGGGTCATCTCCGAGCACCGTGCCACCGCGCTCTTCACCGCCCCGACCGCCGTCCGCGCGGTGCGCAGGGAGGATCCGGAGGGCGCCGAGGTCGACAAGTACGACCTGTCCTCCCTGCGCACGCTGTTCTGCGCGGGTGAGCGCCTGGACCCCGACACCTACCAGTGGGCCACCGACAAGCTCGGCACGCCGGTGGTGGACAACTGGTGGCAGACCGAGACAGGGTGGCCGATCGCGTCCAACCTGCGCGGTCTGGAGCCGATGCCGATCAAGGCGGGCTCGCCCACCGTCGCCGTGCCCGGGTACGACCTGCACGTTCTCGACGGCGAGGGCAACCCGCTGCCCGCGGGCGAGGAAGGCAATCTCGCGATCAAGCTGCCCATGGCACCGGGGACGCTGGCGGGGCTGTGGGAGGACGACGAACGGTTCGTCTCCTCGTACATGTCGGTCTTCGACGGGTACTACTCGACCGGGGACGGCGGGTACATCGACTCCGACGGCTACGTCTACGTGATGGGCCGGACCGACGACGTGATCAACGTGGCCGGCCACCGCCTGTCGACCGGGTCGATGGAGGCCGTCATCGCGACCCACCCCGCCGTGGCGGAGGCCGCCGTGATCGGGGTCAGGGACGAGCTGAAGGGCCAGCGGCCCGTCGGGTACGTGGTCCTCAAGTCCGGGCAGGTCCGGGACCCCGAGGAGCTGCGGGCCGAGCTGGTGGCGATGGTGCGTGACGAGATCGGGGCGGTGGCCACGTTCCGGGACTGCACGGTGGTCCAGGGGCTGCCCAAGACCCGGTCGGGCAAGATCCTGCGCAAGACCATGCGGCAGATCGCCGACGGCCAGCAGGACGTGGTGGTGCCCTCGACGATCGAGGACCCGGCCGTGTTGGACGCGCTGGCGCCTTTCCTGCGCCCGAGGAAGTAACCCGGACCTACGCGCCGGTTCTGCACGGCTGCGCGGGGGTGCGCGTCCGCCTGGGACCAGTCCGGGCGCGTAGCCCCCGTCTATGCGGGCAGAACGGGCACACACCCCGGGCTCCCCACGGTGCGCGTCAGCCCGGGCGAGGCGTGCGACGTCCGCCCCGCCATCTCCGCCCTGCCGGCCCCCCTACCGACGCCGATCGCCCCGCCCTCCGTGGGGAGGACGGGGCGATCGGGTCTCCCGGCTACGGGAGGAGGGCTCAGGCGTTGAGCAGGTCGATGACGAACACCAGGGTCTTGCCGCCGAGCGGGTGCAGCGCCGCGGAGGTGCCGTAGGCCTTGTCCGGCGGGATCACCAGCTGGCGGCGACCGCCGACCTTCATCCCCGGGATCCCCTCCTGCCAACCCTGGATCAGGCCGTTGAGCGGGAAGGTGATGGACTCGCCGCGGTCCCAGGAGGAGTCGAACTGCTCACCGGTCTCGTAGTCGACCCCCACGTAGTGGACGGTGACGTTGCCGCCGGCGACCGCCTCGGCACCGTCCCCCACCGTGATGTCCTCGGCGACGAGGTCGGTGGGCGCGGGGCCCGTCGGCATGTCGATCTCGGGCTTGTCCATGGTGTCTCCTCCTGGAGTCAGGTTCCCGGGTTCAGCGCTGGCTGATCGGGGTGAAACTCCGCTCGGCCGGGCCGGTATAGACCTGACGCGGGCGGTTGATCTTGGTGGACGGATCCTCGCGCATCTCGCGCCAGTGCGCGATCCACCCGGGCATACGGCCGAGCGCGAACAGCACGGTGAACATCTCCGTCGGGAAGCCCATCGCGCGGTAGATCAGGCCGGTGTAGAAGTCCACGTTCGGGTAGAGCTTGCGCTCGACGAAGTAGTCGTCGGCGAGCGCCGTCTCCTCGAGCTTGAGCGCGATCTCGAGCAGCGGGTCGTTGCTCTGCGACAGCAGCGCGTGCGCGTGCTTCTTGGCGATCTGCGCGCGCGGATCGTAGCTCTTGTAGACGCGGTGGCCGAAGCCCATCAGCTTGACGCCGTCGACCTTGTTCTTGACCCGGTCCATGTAGTCGGTGGCGTCGCCGCCCTCCGAGTCGATCCGCTCGAGCATCTCCAGCACGGCCTGGTTGGCGCCACCGTGCAGCGGACCGTACAGCGCGTTGATGCCCCCGGTGATCGAGGCGTAGAGCGGGGCCTCGGAGGAACCGACCATGCGGACGGTGGAGGTGGAGCAGTTCTGCTCGTGATCGGCGTGCAGCACGAGGAGCATGTCGAGGGCGTCGGCGACCTCGTCGGTGACCTCGTAGTCCGGGCCGAACGTCATCCGCAGGAAGTTGCGGACGTACCCGAGCGACGGGTCCGGGTCGATGGCGTCCTTGCCGCCCCGGATGCGCTCGATCGCGGCGGCCAGGGTCGGGCCGCGTCCGAGGAGTCGGGCGGTGGCCAGGTCGACGGCCTTCGGGTCGTCGATGTCCAGGTCGTCACCGTGGGTCCCGAAGAGGCTCACGCCGGCCGACAGGACGGGCATCGGGTGGGTGTCCCGGGGGAAGGCCTGCAGCAGCGGCATCATCTGGCCGGGCAGCGTCGTCTCGGCGAGCACCTTCTCGGTGAACTCGGCGAGCTGGGCCTCCGTGGGGTCCTCACCGTAGATGAGCAGGTACGAGACCTCCAGGAAGGACGCGTTGTCGGCGAGCTGGTCGATCGGGTACCCGCGGTGACGGAGGATGCCCTCGTTGCCGTCGATGTAGGTGATCGAGGAGGTGCAGGCGGAGGTGTTGACGAACCCGACGTCCAGGGTCGTCATCCCCGTCTTCGCCAGCAGGGAACCCAGCTGCACCGCGTCGCTTCCGCAGGTCGCTTCCACCACATCGAGTTCGAGCTCACCGCCGGGGTAGGACAGTGTTGCATTGCGGTCCGAACCGTTCGAGCCTGCGGTCACGCGATTCCCTCTCCGACGACTGGTCCCGGCGGCCTGAATCCCGCCACGAATGTGCTGTGCCACACCCTACCGTGAGGGCGGACCACGGTTCGAAGGGAGTTCTCAGACGCTCCCCCCACGGCCCCACAGCCTGTCTGGACGCGGGTGGTCAGGGCTGGAGCCTGCGGGCCGTCCACGTCTCCCCCGCCAGGAGGCACTCGACGCGGTCGTGGAAGCGGTCCGGACCGCCCTGCCAGAACTCGACCCGTTCGGGCACCAGCCGGAACCCGCCCCATCTGTCCGGCATGGGGATCTCGTCGACGCCCGCCAGTCGCCGCTCCGCGGTCGCGTACAGCGACTCCAGCTCCTCGACGGATTCGGCCGGTCGGGACTGCTCCGAAGCCCACGCCGAGACCTGCGACCCCCGGGGCCGCGTGCGCCAGTAGTCGAGGCTGTCCGCCCGGTCGACCGGATGGCACGGACCCTCGATGTGGACCTGACGCTCGGCGACCAACCACGGGAAGGTCACCGACGCGTACCCGGTCTCCGCCAACTGCGTGCCCTTGCGGGACGTCGTCGTCGTGAAGAACGTCACCCCCCGCTCGTCGGCGCCCTTGCACAGCACCGTCCTGGTCGAGGGCCGGCCGTCGGCACCGACGGTGCCGAGCACCATCGCGTTGGGCTCACGGACACCTCGGCGCCCCGCCTCCTCCAACCACGCGGTGAACAGCGGCAGCCACCCGTCGTCCAGGTCGGCGACGTCCAAGCGCGGATGCAGGCCGTACCCGACCCGCATCACGTCGAAATCGGCCGGTTCCAGGGCGGGTTCCTCCATGACCCAGACGGTACTCCGGGCCACGGACGGGCCGGACTACGATGGACCACGTCCCACACCCCGACCGAACGGCACCCCAAGAGCATGAGCGATCAGCTGCCCACCATCCCCGCCGACCTCAAGCCCGCCGACGGCCGCTTCGGCTGCGGCCCGTCCAAGGTCCGTCCCGAGCAGATCGCGGCCGTGTCCGACGCCGCCACCACCGTGATGGGCACCAGTCACCGGCAGGCCCCGGTCAAGGATGTCGTGGGCCGCGTGCGCGACGGCCTGTCCTCGTTGTTCTCCCTGCCCGACGGCTACGAGGTCGTGCTGGGCAACGGCGGCACCACCGCGTTCTGGGACGCCGCCGCCTTCGGACTGGTCCGCGAGAAGTCGCTTCACCTGACCTACGGTGAGTTCTCCTCCAAGTTCGCCAAGGTCACCGGCGGTGCGCCGTTCCTGGCCGACCCGATCGTCATCTCCGCCGAGCCCGGTTCGGCCCCCGAGCCGACCTCGGACCCGTCGGTCGACCTCATCGGCTGGGCCCACAACGAGACCTCGACCGGCGTCATGCTCCCCGTGAGCCGTCCGGCCGGCTCGGACAACGCGCTGGTGGCGATCGACGCCACCTCCGGCGCCGGCGGGCTGCCCGTCGACATCGCCGACACCGACGTCTACTACTTCGCCCCGCAGAAGTCGTTCGCCTCGGACGGTGGCCTGTGGGTGTCGATCATGAGCCCGGCCGCGCTCGCGCGGGTCGACGAGATCGCCGCCACCGACCGCTGGTGCCCGGACTTCCTGTCCCTGCCGACCGCGGTGGACAACTCGCGCAAGAACCAGACGTACAACACCCCGGCCGTGGCCACGCTGATCATGTTCGCCGACCAGATCGAGTGGATGAACTCCCAGGGCGGTCTGGACTGGTGCGTCGCGCGCACCAAGGACTCGTCCTCGCGCCTCTACGACTGGGCCGAGGCCAGCGACTACGCCACCCCGTTCGTCACCGAGGCGGCCCACCGCTCGCAGGTCGTGGGCACCATCGACCTCGACGAGAAGATCGACGCCGCGAAGGTCGCCAAGACGCTGCGCGCCAACGGCATCCTCGACACCGAGCCGTACCGCAAGCTGGGCCGCAACCAGTTGCGCATCGGCATGTTCCCGGCGATCGAGCCGGAGGACGTCACGCAGCTGACCCGCTGCATCGACCACGTGGTCGGCCAGCTCGCCTGATCGGCGTCCTC
>NZ_JAALDT010000175.1:0-2160 GCF_014144995.1 Dietzia sp. DQ11-71
GCCGGGTCGGCGGCCCCCGCCGAGACGAGGCTGCGGGCGGCCCTGTGGCGCGCGGCCCGGTCGGGCCTCGAGGGTGATCTCGTGGACCCCGTCACCTTCCGGGCCCGGCCCGCCACCGACGTCGTCTCGGATCTGGTGGAGTCCCTGACCGGCGAGTTGAGCCGCTCGGGCGACCTCGACACCGTGCGCACCCTGCTCGACAACGCGCTCTACAACGGCAGCAGTGCGTTCCGGCAGCGCCAGGCCCTCCGTCGGCGGGGACACCCCCACGACGTGGTCGACCTGCTCGCGGCGGAGACCGCCGGGATCAGCGGTCCCCGGTCGGCGGTCCCCGACGCCCACTCACGACTGTTCGGCGTCTACGAACCGATCGAGGGCCTCGACGCCGACCCGAGCTGGGACGAGGCGGTCGAGGAGGGGGGTGCCCCCCGTGAGGCCTACGCTCCCGTGATGTCGGCCCTGGACCGGGCGGGCACCGTGCGGCTCCGGTCGCGACAGGTGACGGCGGAGAAGGAGGCCTCGGTGGCCGGGGTGACGTTCCGGGTCACCGGACAGGAGCGGCCCCAGGCGTTCCCCATGGACTTCGTACCCCGCATCATCTCGCCCGAGGTGTGGCAGATGCTGGCCGCCGGCACCGAGCAGCGCGCCCGTGCCCTGGACGCCTTCCTCGACGACATCTACGGCCAGCGCGAGTTCGTGCGCGCGGGGCACATGACGCCCGAGTCCCTGGACCGCGCCCCCGGTCACCGCAGCACGGGACGCGTACAGCGGCCGGGTCGGACGCGGGCGCACATCTGCGGGATCGACCTGGTGTGCGGGGACGACGGCACGTGGTTCGTGCTGGAGGACAACGTCCGGGTGCCCTCCGGGATCGCCTTCTCCCACGCCCTGCGACAGATGACCACCTCCCTGTTCGGCGACCTCACGGGCGGGTTCGATCTCCACGCGCCGGACGAGGCGTTCGGCATGATCCGCGAGACGCTCGAGGCGGCCGCCCCGCCGGCCGCCGGGGACGAGCCGCAGCTCGCGGTCGTCTCCTCCGGGTCGGCAGATTCGGCCTGGTTCGAGCACCGACTCATCGCGCAGCGCACCGGACTGCCGCTGGTCACGCCCGACCGGCTCACCTTCCGGGACGGGGTGCTGCACCATCGCGCGGGCCGCGACCTGCACCGGGTGGATGTCATGTACGCCCGGATAGACGAGGACATGCTCCTCAGCTCGCCGGGCGACGACGGCATCCCGCTGCGCGACGGGCTGCTCGACGCGCTCGGCGCCGGTCGGCTGACCATCGCCAACGCCCTCGGCAACGGGGTGGCCGACGACAAGGCCGTCTACGCCTCCGTCCCCGCCATGATCGACTTCTACCTGGGGGAGACCCCGATCCTCGAGCAGGTCCCCACCTACCTGTGTGCCGACCGGACGCAGCGGGACCTCGTGTTGGACCGCCTCGGCGAGCTGGTGGTCAAGCCGATCGACGGGTACGGCGGACTCGGGATCACTATCGGGCCGGAGTGCTCGGAGGCGGAGCTGGCCGCCCGCCGGGAGGACCTGCTCACCCGGCCGGAGGGGTTCATCGCCCAGGAGGTCGTGCCCCTGTCCACGTTGCCGACCTTCGACGGGACCCGGATGCAGCGCCGGCACGTGGACCTCCGCGCGTTCGCCCACGTCCGACGCGAGGGGGGCAGGACCACCGCGCACGCGGTCCCGGCCGGGCTCACCCGGGTCGCGCCGGCGGGATCGATGATCGTCAACTCCTCGCGGGGCGGCGGCGGCAAGGACACGTGGATCATGCGGTGACCCCCGCGCCGGGCGCGGGGAGCTGCTGCGGGTGCGGGTGCGCCCGCGTTCCCTTAGCGTGGGAATGATGACCGACGCACAGCGATGGATCAGAGTCGAAGAGGAACTCCACCTCGTCGACACGAGGACCCGGCGACCGGTTCGGCGGGCAACGGAGGTGCTCGCCGCTCTCGGCGACACCGGGCAACGGGGACAGGAGGGCCACGTCCGGCCGGAGCAACACGGCGCGATCGTGGTCGCGGACGCGGGCGCCCACACCGGGCTCGGCGAGCTCGGGGACGCCCTCCGCCGTAACCGGACCCGCCTGGCGGAGGCCGCCAACGGACTGCGGACCGGGGTGGTCGCGGCAGGGTCGCTGGCCTC
>NZ_JAALDT010000176.1:0-8573 GCF_014144995.1 Dietzia sp. DQ11-71
CAGCGATCCGCAGATCCCCGTGAATCACCGGGGCTAGCCTTCTTTCGCGGCTCGAGGAACGGCCCGTGAAACGGTGATCGCGGATAGAAGAAGGGCTTCGCGACGATCTTAAGACCCTAACCCTCAGCTCGGAAGTCGACCGGTCTCGATCCAGTGGCGCCACGCGTAAGGTGCCCGCAGATTTGCTACTGCTGCTGGGACGGTTTCGTCGCGTCGATCATTGATCCAGCCCCAGTCGATCCTGCCATCGGTGTCATGTAACGGGCACAAACGAAGCGTGAACACATAATTCTCGAAGTCCACGCCCTTGATATCAGTCTGTTGGATAGCTCCGTGCGACTCGAGCAAGGCCAATCCAATCAACCGAACAAATCCTGTGTGCACAAGCCCTCTACCGGGGACAGGGACAGATTCGCCCCTGAAGAGTGCAATTGGCGGCGCTAATTTCCTGTACTCACGCGACGCTGAATAGAACAGCGGCGCGAGTGAGATGAGCCCCCGAGTGCCAGAACCTCCGCCCCGGCCGGACGAAGTCGTGGCCCGGTTGTCCCCGAAAAACCTGACCTTGCCGGAATCCAGGTCATATTCATCGTGCCAGGGGGTGGTCTCAGTCCCCGACTTCCAAGGGCTGGATCGCAGCGCTACTCCCGGCCTTCGCGGACCGTCTAAGGAACGAATCTCGCGGGAAATGTTGATCCCACGCTCCAGCTGGATAATCGGCTGTCCAGATAGCCGTGGTCGAAAGTCGTGTTTGAAATTTCGGTGCTGGTCCACCACCGCCTCTCCTGAACCGGCGTTGCTGGAGTATCGGTACAAGACCCCCGTCGAGACCCACTGGAAATCGGTAGACACGCGGGCCATCCAACCATGTTTGCGAAGCAAAGTGGTGCCACGAACGGCCAGCTTCACGAGCGGTGACAAGCGAACGTCTCTTCCGCAACGATCACCAGCGAGCTCCCGGCCAGCGCACCGTGCGAGAGACGGGTCCGTCCTGTCGAACGGGATTCGGCAAAGTCGCTCCAGGTGCATCGGAAGGGCGTGTTAACCTCCTCTAAGGGCACTCGCACGCCACGATGAGGCCAGCGGTCTACTTGCCGGAGACTCGAAAGCGATTATGATACGGACAGACGTGAAATCTCCCGATTCCGCAGCGCCGTGCAACAATGCCGGGGCGGCTTCGCCCGCGATGGTTCAAAACGCGGCTGACGTTCTGTTATCCATCTCCTCTCGCGAAGACATACTCGCAAGCCATGGATTGTCTAAGGGTGAATTCGTCGCAGCCCTGCCTGCAGCTATCGAATATGTCCGCGGAAGCATGAGTGCGAGCAACCAGGAAAGAAGAACCTACCTCGCTGATTTTCTGGCCGAGATTGTCAGGCGAGGACTGGCGGAAAGTCTGGAGTTGCCAGCGTACGGCGAGGACACAATCTATCGGTTGAATGTAGGCCACATCGGCGCTGTGGCGATAATTCAGAAGGGGTGCCCAGACGGCGCTCACAGCAGCACGAGGTGGACCGTACCGCGGTGGGCTGACGAAACCTATCTGTGGTGGTTGTGTCCAAGTTTGAGTAGCAATCCTGGTACGCACATCTCAAAAGGCGTGAACCGATTGCGGCAAAAATTCACATCATCGGATACCGCCACTCTGGACGGGGTAATTTTCCAAGACCGTACTTGCGGAACGGCCAATCGGCCTTGCCCTCGGGGCGACTACCAGGTGGAGATCGCGGGCAGGAGCACATCGATACCGTGCATCTACGTGATGCCCGACCGGGCCGAAGACAGCGGGAACTGGAATTGGAATGACCGGCGATCGCCCAAGTTTCCATCACTCCTAATGCGGCTTTTCGACGTGCCAGCTGAGCATTCGCGTGCTTACCTCGGGTATGTCGGTTTTCAGCGACGGCAGGACGGACAACTGAGAACCAACATAACTGCGAGGTACGGTCCAGGGCGGACCACGACTTATAGGAGCCGATGATGCATAATCCGGTGATTGATCAAGAACGGGCGGAATTTCTGAAGGCCCGCCACGACATAGGTAGAGCAAGTTTACCGGCCTGGCCACGCGATGCCCGAGAGCTTCCGTTGAAGGAACTCGAGGTGGATTGGGTGCGGTTTTCGATTTTGAATCACCGCACAAAAGCCGAGCAGAGGGCACGGATATCAAGAGCTGGCTTGCCTGGCCTCTTCACCGAGGATCCCCTCGGTGAGCTAGCTCAGGAAGAGCAGTACGAGATACTCCGAAATCAGGAAGGTTTTAACGATCTCAAGATCGATCTGGCGGAGCGCAAGCAGCGTGAGCCGGCGGTGGTTACCTCGGACGGAATATTAATTAACGGGAATCGGAGAACGGCTGCTTTACGCAGTCTTTATCTTGATGACGACAATCAATCAGCCCGCTACGTAAAGTGCCTCGTATTGCCAGAAGACGCGACTCCCGCTGAGCTTCTTGAGTTGGAGACGGAACTACAAGTCGCTCGAGACTTCAAGGAAGAGTACAGCTGGATCAACGAGGCGTTTCTGATCGAGGAACTCTTCGACCGCCTAGGAAAAGACTTCGACAAGGTCGCGAATCGTATGCATCGGCCTGTTGCCGACGTGCGTTCGTTGTACGAGAAACTCCAGCAACTTCATTCGTTAGTGGGGATGAGTGGCGGGACTCGGCAGTACATTGACTTCAAGGAAAACGAGTCGTCATTCGATGAGCTCGTGAAGCATATACGCAGTAAGCAACCGGCGGAAGCGGAGGCCGTGAGATCGGTGTACTTCCTCGGCACGCTGTCGGAGGTGCCCTATCGTCAACTAAGACATCTCCGTCGGAGCGACGCAGCTGAACTGGTGCGGACCGAAGTAGAGGGTGATCCCTCACTTCGGGAGGTTCTGACCCTCGCTGAAGGCAACGCCAGTTCGGCACCGGACCACGACCTGCTCGATGAGTTGCTCGGCGACGACGAGGAACCAGGTGAAGTCTCCCAGCTGCTCACTTTCCTTGCGACTAAGAGTCCGAGCGCCGTCATTGACCTTGATAACGGCGCGCAGATGACCGTCAAAGACGTAATGGCCAGTTTGGGAAACGCCATCTCAGCAGCTGCGGAGGAAGCGAAGGAAAGTCAACACGATGAAGAGATAATCCTGGCTCCGCTAAAGCGACTTAGAAAAGCGCATCAGGAAATCGACCGCGCCCACTCGGCTCTGAGCTCCGCGCGTTCCTTTGACGACTTCGACGAGAATGAGCTGCGTTCGCTCGTGTCGAGCCTTGAAGACAAGCTTGGATCGTTCGCGGCCACCGAGCAATGATCGAAATCGAACTTGGATCGGGCAGCCGGCCGCCAGTGGTCATTCGCCGTGATACCAACACATCGCCGGCGGCATGGGCCCACTTGCATTCGACCTTTCTCCGAGGAGTCGTGGGTGGGGATAAAGATACGATTAACTTGCGTAGCGAGGTTTTTCTCGCTGAACTAGGATGCATACGGCAGCTGCGTATTCGATTCGGCGAGACTGTTCGACTTGGCGATGGCGTGTCGGCGAGACTTTCGCAGCTCCTCGCCGACAAGAAATCCCGCGAGAAGGCCATAGCGGCCCCGGAGGACACGAATTTAGTCGTTCTTGAGACTGAGCTTCGGGAGGCTGGGTTCAAGCGCCAGCTGAAGAATTTCCAGTTAGAGAATTTGGCTAGAATAGTTAGATTACCTCACGGGGCTGATTTTTCTGTGCCTGGTGCAGGTAAGACTTCGGTGGCGCTGGCGAACTTCGCGCTGCAGAGGAGTCGTGGGGGAGTGAAACGCTTGTTAGTCGTTGCCCCAATCGCCGCGTTTGAGGCCTGGAAAACTGACGCCGAAGACTGCTTCGTTACCCAACTCCGCATTGTGGTCCACCAAGGGAAGAACAGCGTCCTCCCCACGAACACAGATGTAGTGTTGACAAACTACAACCGGCTCGCTTCGGACTATGACGCGATCGCCGACTACGTAGCGTCCGTTCCAACCCAGGTCGTTTTGGACGAAGCGCACCGTGTCAAGAAGGGCTCGGAAGGAGTGCACGGTAGCGCGGTTATAGACCTGGCGTACGTGGCTGCCCGGAGGGACGTGCTGACCGGTACGCCGACCCCCCAAGGTGCCTCAGATATAGTCGCGCTCGTCAGATTCCTATACCCGGGTCAGGATAAGTCGATTCTTCCAGCGGCTGCCTATGAGGAATCGGCAGCGCGGGATGACTCGGTCGTAAAAGAAACTAGTGCGGCCATAGATCGCTACTTTGTGCGAACTCGAAAGTCGGACCTCAATATACCGGCACCAGTGTGGATAACCGAGATGCGGGATACGGGGCCCGTCCAGGCGGCGATCTATGCGGCACTGTTGGGTCGTTACCGCGGCGACTTTTCGCTATCGACCGACTCTCGGAGGATGTTCGGGCGACTCGGGCGGGTTGTAATGTACCTACTCGAGGCCGCCTCGAACCCGCTGCTCCTCTTGTCTGGATCCGACGATGACGACGAGATAGGTTTTGCGCACCCGCCGATGGCCTTGAACGGGAACGAACCGCTAACGCAACTTCTCAATGAATACGCGTACTACGAGCGGCCATGGAAGTACGAATTCGTAAAAGAGCAGGTGGCGGAGGCTGCGGCTCGCGGCGACAAAGTCCTCGTCTGGTCCAACTTTGTTCGAAATATTAGATTGCTCCGCTCCGAATTGGCCGACTACAATCCAGCAGTCATTCATGGCGGAGTCCCACCGGAAGACTCCGCGCGTCCAGGGAGCGTCACCAGAGAATCAGAATTGGAGCGCTTCCGGCATAGTAGCGATTGCTCTGTGTTGTTAGCTAATCCCGCGGCTGCGGGCGAAGGCATTAGCTTGCATCATTGGTGCCATCATGCGATTTTTCTTGACCGGACGTTTAACGCGGGGCACTTTCTCCAAAGTCAGGACAGGATTCACAGGCTTGGACTAGACCCCGATGTCGAAACTCGCTTCACGGTGCTAGTTAGTCGTGGGACCATTGATGAAAGCGTTGACTCGAGGCTGCGAGATAAGGTGACTGCACTTGCTGGTCTGATGAACGATCCTGGCCTGGTCACGATCGCATTGCCTCAGAACGACGAGGACCCGACCGCGCCAGCTGTCGAGACAAGTGATGCGCGAACGGTTCGCGAACATATCCGTGGGAGATAGCGTGCTTCCGTCGCACGGCACCTGTTTCAGCATCTTTAACCTAGCCAACTCTATTCGCTATTCGCCCGCAGCCGGAATCAAGGATTGGATATCCGCAGCCGAGAGTCGTAGTTCTTTCCTGGCTGGTGCACTCGATCATTTGCCGGCTGCGGAATTTCTAATTAGTGCTGGATTGGTAAAGCAATCTGACGGCATCCGGCCCACTGGTCGATTGAGGGGCCTATCAGAGAAGGCGGACGCTACCACCCTAATCGCTATTGCGGCAATGTTGCTGCGTAGTCGTCCGCCGGCTTGGCTACACTCCGCTTGTGCCGGGTCGAACTTGCAGTACGAGCTAATCCCGTCACCTGACCTGCGCGCTCTCTCATGGCTCGAGCCCTACCTTCCTGAGGTATTGCTCGGGGCGGCGAGGGCGCTAAAGCTTGAAAGTACCTCTGTTCGTTCGAGGCTCGGGTATCTTGGCGAACTGGTCGTCATGGATTGTTTGAAGAGGCAAAGTGCGAGACCGGTTCACCTATCGCGGGTCTCGGATCATTTTGGTTTTGACATCGAAAGCCGCCCCCCTTTCGAAGGGAAGTGGGAAGTCAAAGCCTGTTTATCGACGACAGCGGGTGCCTTTCACCTCTCGAGGAATGAGTTCGAGAAGAGTCAACAAATGCTCGATAAGTGGCGTCTAGTACAGGTTGAATTTTCACCGACTGTGTTGAAGGCAAGCTGCGTATGTAGCGATCATGTAGTTGGCATCAATGAGTTGTCGGCGCGTCAGCTTGCCGGATCGGTCGTGCCGGACACTCCTGAATTTTCCTGGGAAGAGAGTGCCAAAGTCCGACCACCTGCGCAGACTTGGAGTTCAAGCTGGCTGGAGGTCTCACGCGATTTGGGCTTGCCCGGGATTTGGGACCTCGGGGACTTATCGCCCAGCCTGTCGCGCCAGTACTTCTAGCCTCTAGTTCGCCGAGGTAGAACGATCGGTCTCAATAGGAGGCCAACTAAAATCGTTGTTGCCCTTGATGGGCTCGTGGTGCACGTCACCTATCAGAGCTTGTACGTCGATCGCAGCGGGGTCATGCCGAGGCCGTCCTTCTGCATCAGACAGTCGGCTCGCGGCAAGGTCTGCCAGGCGTATTGCTTGGATGACTATAACTCTCCGAAGCCCCGCAGACACCTCGCCGCGTTCGTGGGCAACCGCCGCTAGTCTAGATAGGTTTTCAGCGCGTCTTGCGATCCGGACGTCCGGATGTTCCCGATCTTCCCTGTATCGGGGCGGTATTAGGTCAAAAGTGTAAGAATCCGGAAGCTCGGTAAAACTGGATGCGGGCGGGAGCTTCTCGTTAAGTATCGCTCCGTACCGCGATATCGAAAGCGCATGCATATAGACGTTGTACTCGAGAGAGTTGATCGCTGCGGTTCGGTCATCCGCGCCTAGGCTTCTTGCGGATTCCAGTGGCCACATTCTGATCTCTGCTACCTCGAACGGGTCGAGTATCCGATACGCGACTGTGTCTGATCGCTGACCGGTAAGGTGTCGACCTATCCGTGTGCCGAAGTTCTCTATCGTTTGTCCAACGTAGATAGGGTCGCCGTCGTAGTCGAGAAAGGCGTATGCACCGATACAACTGCTCAGCTTCTTGCCACTGAAATCGTCAGTGTGGGACATTGCTTCGTTTAGTAGCCGCCTGAATCCGCGGACGAATGGCGTTGATAGGCTGCTTTTCGTTGGCGGTTTGTGGGTTGGCTGATTGGTAGACGCTATGCCTCGGCTGCCCACGTGTTCTCCTTAATATTAGCGCTACCGGATCCTAGTTTCCCTTGCAGTAGCGGCACGAGGTAGTTTTTTCCCAGCCACTCAACCGCGTTTACACAGACTGCATCTCCAAAGCCAAAGAGTATTTGCTGATCGCGCAGCCCTCCGAGTGCGTATTCCCCGGCGCCCATCAGGTTTGCGTACTCGCGCGGGGTCATCCAGCGCACTTTGATTTGGCCGTTTCCAGCGCGAACGACAGCTTGCTTAGAGGATCCTCCCCTCGCTGTTCTAAGGCATCCGCTGATGTCGTCGGCTCGGATTTCCCAGACAGCGATTCCCTTTCTGGTTCGCCTATAGGCAGTGCGGTGAGAGACGGAGTTGTTAAGGCGGAGGTCCTCAAGCCTCGCCATCTGGGCTGGAGAAAGCGAACTAACGAACTTTGCTGTCCGCTCGGCGTTCCACCAGCGGCTATCCTGACCTTTGAGTGGCTCTAGATAGAGAGAGAGTCCCGACGTCAGGGGTGGAGGAAGTGGCGGGAGCTTGGCTCGGTGCATAGTTAAAGTTGGGTCGCCGTACACGGTTTGTAGCCAGTCCGGCCGAAGTTCGGAATTTGGGTCCGGTACATCTTCTGGGGGCACGAGTGCTCCCACGATGAATAGCCTAGGTCTGGACTGTGGAATAAAACGACGCGCATCGATCGAGAGCACGTCGACAGAGTATCCAAGTCGGTTTAGTTCTCTAACTGCTGCTGCAAGATCCTCGCCGCCATGGCTACTGGCGAGGGCGGTAACGTTCTCGAGCGCGACAACGCCAGGTTTTTCGTTTCCCATCTCATCCAGAATGCGGGTAAATTGGTAAAAAGTGGAGGAGTGGTGTCCGGCAAGTCCCGCACGATTCCCTGCGAGAGAAAAGTCGGTGCAAGGGAAAGACGCCCAGGCTAAATCCACCGGCGGCAGCTGGCTCCCACTAATTTCCCGGATGTCTCCAAGAATGAAAGCGTCGTCGTCTTTATCTGACCCGAACTGTTGGGCGTACATTTCATACTTGAATCGTTCAATGTCATTGGCCCACGTCACCCGGATGCCGGACCGTTCGAGCCCCATGCGGGCGAGCCCAACTCCGGCGAAAAACTCCGCCGCGGTGTAGCGCTGTTGGGTCGTTGGGACAAGAGTCAGGACCATGCCGGGATGCTACCCCAATCCGGCTGCACCCCGGGAGTCGAGGGTCGAACGGACAGTCGAACGGTGGGAACTAAGTTAGGTGGTTAACGCCTTGGGCCGACCATCAGTTTAGCGCGTTGACTTGTGCCGCCGCATCGACCGCTTTTAGTCCGTCTCTTCCGCTGCGGAGCCCGTGCCTGTTGGGCGACTGGCTTTGTCGGGGTCGATGGCCTCGGCCTCGCTGGCGACGGAGAGCGCGACCTCTCCTAAGCCGCGTTCGACTGTCCGAGCGGTCGTCGTTGTGGGGAGCTCGCTGACTGGGTCCTCAACGGGGCCGCAATGGTGGCCTGCACCTTGGCGGATGTGCGCGAGGGTGGCCAAGCTGTAGTTGACGTCTTGGAGGTGGCGGTCTTGTGCGTCGTGGACTAAGCGCTGACCGACGAGGGGTCGGTCGACTAACCCCGCTGATTCACGGGCCGGTGTGACTGCTGC
>NZ_JAALDT010000177.1:0-8534 GCF_014144995.1 Dietzia sp. DQ11-71
CGGGCGTTCCCTCTCGCGGACCGGCTCGTCAGCGCCGCGGAGCAGGAGGCGTTGGCCCGCAACAGTGAATCCGACGAGCGCGAGGTCGAGGAGCTGCGCACCGCGCTGGGCGCGGGCGGCACCGGCAAGGGCACCGCGTCGGCCGGGCGGGGTGCGACGGGCGCGGTCAAGGAACTCGAGAAGGCCCAGAAGTCACGACGGACCCGGTCCACCCGCGACTCACTGGACCTCGCGCTGGTCGACCTGGCGGGGTTCTACCGGGATGCGCTCATGTCGGCGCTCGGCGCCCGCGAGGTCGACCCGGTCCATCCGGACAAGGCGGAGGAGGCGGCGAGGCTCGGCGGGCATTACCCGGCCGCGGCGATCCTCCGCGCGATCGAGGCGATCCAGGAGTGCCGGGCGGCGATCGAAGTCAACGTCAAACCCAAGTTCGCGGTGTCCGCCATGGTCGGCGCGATCCGCGCTGCACTGGGCTGACAGCCTGGCGGGGGCGGGTCGTTTTTCGGCGGCGGGGTTCGGTCGGATATAGTTGCGACGCCCCACAAGGGCTCGCCGCGTTAGCTCAGTCGGTAGAGCATTTCACTCGTAATGAAAAGGTCGTCGGTTCGATTCCGACACGCGGCTCCACCGTGAAGCCCCTCGTCTCTGAGGTTTGAGACGAGGGGCTTTTTCGTATCCGGACGATGGCACACGGCGAATTGGCACGCCCCGGTCATTGACAGTGACTCATGTCACTCAGTAGGGTCTGACACGATCCGGTACGCATATACATAGATCGTTCCCTACGGAAGGAAACACATGGCTGATGCCCTGAGGGTTTCCTTGTATTCCCTCAGATCGTCCTCTGGATCCCGGGATCCATGTAGGCCTTGATGTAGTGCCACGATTTCGCTGGCGGAAATAATCGACAGAAAGTAGTTCAGAAAATGACCTCAACCGAGTCCCTACTCGTCCAGCGTGACAGGCACGTCGAGACCTGGACCCTCAATCTGCCCGATAGTCGCAACCCGATCTCCGATGCATCGATTGTCGAGGCGCTCTGCGAGCGCGTGGCGGCCGTCAATGCTGATCCTGACGTCCGGGCTGTCGTACTCACAGGCGCCGGCTCGGCGTTCTCCGCAGGCGGCAACGTCAAGGACATGGTCGACCGCAACGGCATGTTCGGTGGAAGCCCCTATGAGCTTCGTGAGGGGTACCGCGGTGGCATCCAGCGGATCCCGCGGGCGCTGTATCACTGCGAGGTCCCGGTTATCGCGGCCGTCAACGGGCCCGCGGTCGGTGCCGGTTGCGACCTGGCAATGATGTGCGACCTCCGTGTCGCTTCCTCCCGCGCGTTCTTCGCCGAGAGCTTCGTGCAGCTGGGCATCATCCCCGGTGACGGTGGCGCCTGGCTGCTCACCAAAGCGATCGGCCCCATGCGCGCCGCCGAGATGGCACTCACCGGTGATCGGGTGCCGGCGGAGAAGGCGCTTGAGTGGGGCATGGTGAACGAGGTCGTCGAGCCGGATCAGCTCATCGAGGCTGCTAACGCATTGGCAGTCCGGGTGGCCAAGAACCCGCCGCATTCGATACGGATGGCCAAGAAGTTGCTTCGCGAATCGCAGCATCAGTCCCTCGAGTCGCTGCTCGAACTCTCCGCGGCTATGCAGGCGCTCGCACACCACACGCAGGACCACCGCGAGGCGCTCGCCGCGTTCGCAGAAAAGCGGGTCGGGGACTACAAGGGGCGCTGACCCCGGGAGCTGCAAGGGACACCGGCAGCAGGGCGCTGGAGCGGAGACCGACTGGTCGCCGCTCCAGCGGCGTCAGCGCATGCGCCACTCTTGTGCATGGCGCAGGCAGATGGCCGCGAGGTCGTCACTGCGGCGCGTGATCTCCTCGCGCAGTCCGATGACGCCGACCGTCGCGATGGTCCGCCCCCGTTCGCGGAGTGCGACGGAGACACCGTCGCCGCGGTCGACCGCTACCCCGGGGGCGACGCAGATCCCCGTCTCACGGAGTTCGTCGAGCGAGCGCAGGAATTGCTCGACGATCTCGGCCTCCTCGGCCGGCCGGGAGTTGAGATACGCCCAGATATCTCGCCGTTCACGATCAGCGAGAAGCAGCCACCCGGCAGACGTGCGGAGCAGCGAACGGCGCAGCCGGTTCTCGGCGATGTAGGCGTAGTGGGGATCCGAGGAGACGTGGTCGACATAGAAGAGGTCATCGCCGACATCAGTGGACAGCGCAGTAGTGAGGCCGGTCTCGGTGTGCAGGGCCTCGAGTTGGGCTCGGCTGACGTTCGTCACCGGCGGTCTGCCCGCGATGACGTTGAGGAGATACGGCGCCGTGCCCAAGGTATAGACACGGTCGCGCTCGTCGAGATAACCGACCGCAACCAGACCGTTGATCAATCCCTGGGTTGAGCTCACCGGTGCATCGAGTGCCTTGGCGACACCGGTAAGTGTCAGCCCGTCGCGCGAACGCGCGACGAGTTCCATGATCGCGGCCACCCGATCGACCATCCGATGGCGAGGCCGTTGCGGGACCTTCTCGATCATCGGACTCACGCGGGTCTCATCCCGTGGGGCTGCGCTGTGATCCGTCATGGCGTAACCGTATCGCCCATGGCCGGACTACGGTGATGCCGACGTAGAAGAGGTACGAAAGTGCGTATTGGGATCCGTTATTGCGTAATTATTCCGCTTGTGTCACTGTAGAACGGTGACTCGCATCACCAGAAGTCCTGAGGAGGCCTCATGAGTTCATCCCTGGCCCCGCCCACAACGGCGGCCACCGAAGCAATGGGCGATCTTCGCGCCGAAGTCAGGTCTTTCCTGGGAGAGGAGATCGCGGCCGGACGGTTGACCCCGTGGATCGATACCTGGCTTACGCGATGGGATGAGGACTTCACGCGTCGGCTGGCGGAGCGCGGTTGGGTGGGTATGACCATCCCCGTCCAATACGGCGGACGTGGCCGGAGCCACCTCGAGAGGTTCGTCGTCACCGAGGAGCTTCTCGCAGTGGGCGCTCCGGTGGCGGCGCAGTGGGTAGCAGACCGCCAGATCGCGCCGTCGCTGCTGAACTACGGGACCACGGAGCAGAAGGAGAAGTACCTCCCACGGATCGCTTCCGGTGAGTGCTGCTTCGGGATCGGGATGAGTGAACCTGATTCCGGTTCGGACCTCGCGAGCGTCCGGACCAAGGGCGTGCGTGTGGACGGGGGTTGGTCGGTCACAGGTACGAAGGTCTGGACCTCCGGCGCGCAGCACGCCGAGGCATTCTTCGCGCTCGCTCGCACCGAGCCTCGCGACACCGCGCACCGGCACGCCGGACTGAGCCAGTTCATCGTGGACCTGCGCAGTCCAGGGGTCAGCATCCGGCCGATCATCTCGCTCTCCGGCGACCACCATTTCAACGAGGTGGTTCTGGATGAGGTCTTCGTACCCGATTCGATGGTCTTCGGAACCGTTGGAAACGGCTGGGAGCAAGTGAATTCGGAACTAGCTTTCGAGCGCAGTGGTCCCGAGCGCTTCCTGTCGTCGTTTCGCCTCCTGGCGGCGGAGATCGGGGCGATCTCCGAAGGCCGACTGCCGGAACGGACCGATCTCGGTCGCTCGGTGGCGCGCATGGCAGGTCTGCACGCGCTCAGTCAGAACATCGCGGGGGCACTACAGCGGGGCGAGAAGGCCGATACCGCGGCAGCTCTGGTCAAGCTTCTGGGAACGACCATGGAGGGCGACCTCGTCGACCACGTATCGACCAGGGTCGGCGACGAGTTCATCCCGGGCAACACCACGGATGCGCCCGGCTCCGCCGAGATCCAGAGCCTGCTCCGGGCAGGACTCCACCAGCGTCCGGGCTTCACGCTCCGTGGCGGGACCAACGAGATTTTGCGCGGCGTGATCGCGCGGGGACTGGGTATGCGATGACCGAGCAGAAGGAAATAGGGACCGACGTCGACCTCACGGTCGACCCGGACCTCGAGAGCATGATTGACGATGTTCTGGCCGGGTTCTCCGGACCGGACGTCGAACCGGACCACACGCAGGTGTGGGAGACACTGCGAGAGGTCGGACTCGCCCGGCTCACCGCACCGGAGGAATCCGGTGGGAGCGGTGCGGGGTGGCCCGAGGCGGCCGCAGTTCTGCGCGCGGCGGCCGCGGCGGGAGTCGCGGTCCCGTTCGCCGAGACCGATCTGTTGGCGGGTCCACTGCGCCGGGCTGCGGGGATCGACGACTCGTCGGACTCCACCGCCACCGTGGCCGTCCTCGCTGCCGATGGGACCGCACGTGCTGTTCCGTGGGCCGGGAGAACCGCAACGGTCGTGTGCGTCCGGCGTACCGTTGATGGGGGCTTCGAGCTGGCTGACGTGAAGAGTGAGAAGCTCAGCATCGAGCCGGTCGAGGGTATCTCCGCCGTGGTCGCCGGGGACGTCACCGTATCGGGGGACGTGAAGTGGCACGCCGTGGACGCATCGGCGGTCACCGGTTACGTGATGCGCGGCGCCCTGGCCCGATCCCTTCAGTGTGTCGGGGCGATGGAGGGCATGCTCGAACTGGCCATCGCCCACACGACCGAACGGAACCAGTTCGGTCGTGCACTGGCGAAGTTCCAGTCGGTTCAGAATCTGGTAGTGGATATCGCCGCGGAGACCGTCCTGGCGCGGGCGGCCGTCGACTCGGCGCTCACCGACGCAATGACGAACGATCTCGCCGGAAACCTCTCGGGATTCCGGGTGGCAGTCGCCCGCAGTGCCGTCTCCCAAGCATTGGCGGTGGCCGTGCGAAATGTTCATCAGGTCCACGGTGCGATCGGCACTACCCACGAGCACACGCTGCACCGGCGCACCCTGCCGGCGCTTCAATGGCGCGGCGAGTTCGGCTCGGCGGCCCTGTGGGAGTCCGCGCTGACGAGGTCGGCTATAGCGGGCGGCATGGATGGCGCGTGGCCCCTCGTTGTCGAGGGCACCCAGACCGATGGCGTCGCAGCTCTGTGGCTGGACGCCGCCGCCGGGCGCTGACCGGTCCGCGAGATGATCCCCCCACTCGGACGGCTGTTCATTGCGACAGTCCTCATCAACGGCGCGTACGACGCCGTCCGGGTGGCGGTGTCCTACCGGGTTCTCAACCTGGGCGGAGACGCTGCAACCGTCGGTTTGGTCGCCGCGACGTTCTCGATACTACCGATGCTGTTGGCCTTACACTTCGGGCGAACCGTCGACCGATCGGGGAGCCGAGGTGTCTTCTTCCTGGGGATAGTGCTCTCTGCCACGGCGGTGGCAGGTGCTGGACTGTCCCCGTCTATCGCGGTCCTGGCCGCAGTGAACGCTGTGCTGGGCTTGGGCCAGATCATGACGATGATCGGCGCGCAGGGCTTCGTCATGGAGCTCACGAACAGGGATCGGCACGTGAACGGTTTCGCGATGTTCGCTCTCGCGGTCTCCCTGGGGCAATCGGTCGGTACGCCCATCATGGGCGTGCTCCTCGAGTCGGGGCGGGCGGACGGGGCCGTTCAGACCACTGTCCCCCTTTTCGTGATGGCAGTGATCACTGCGATCGCCCTGCCACTGGCCGCGAGCCTTCCGAGGTCGATTAGTGGTGGGAGCTCCAGTCGGCGGGCCGGTGGAGCGTCGATGGTGGTGATACTCCGCCGTCCTGGAATGACTCCGGCGATCTATGCGGCTCTCGTCGTGATCTCAGGAATCGACCTCATCACCGCGTACCTGCCCGTCATCGGGCAGGCGACCGGACTGAGCCCGCTCATTGTGACCTTGCTGGTGGCCCTGCGGTCGGTGTTCTCCATGATTTCGAGAGCGGCGATGCCGTGGTTCCTCCGACGGTGGACCCAGACCGCGATCCTCAAACTGGCACCGGTGATCACCGCTCCAGCTGCGCTGGTCCTCGGTCTGACCAGCAACGTCGTCGTCTTGGGCTTGGCTCTCGCGGTCATCGGCTTCTTCTGGGGACTGAATCAGCCGGTGACCATGAACTGGGTGACCGCAGCGGCGCCAGCCGGCGACCGCTCTGCAGCCCTGTCTCTCCGGTTAACCGGCAACCGGGCGGCGCAGGTGGTTTTTCCACTCGGTGCCGGCGCGATCGCGGGAGTGGCCGGACCCGGGAGTGTCTTCCTCCTCGTCGGTGCGGTTACCGCTGCCTCGGCGGTCTCGACGTCCCTGTCCCTCAGAAAAAACCCCGTGAAGGAACTCGGAACCGTCGGACGGCGACGAACGGACGGAGCTACCGAGCCACCGCCCCGGGCGGCACCGACGCCTACCTATCCAAACAAGACAACAGAAAGTTGACGAAACCGTGAATGCCGATGCCACCGATGACCAAACCGACGACCGGACTCCTCCCCGGGCCGGCGCACTCACCAATATCCGGGTGGTGGACTTGTCCCGCGTGCTGGCCGGTCCCCTGTGCGGCCAGATGCTGGCAGACCACGGAGCGGACGTCATCAAGATTGAGCCGCCGACTGGCGACGACACTCGAGAGTGGGGACCGCCTTTCGTCCGGGAGAACCACAGCGCCTACTTCGACGGTCTTAACCGGAACAAGCGCAACATCAGCATCGACCTGCGTAGCGAGGCAGGCCAGGAGCTACTCGGCAGGATGCTCGAGGACGCGGATGTCGTCATCGAGAACTTCAAAGCCGGAACACTGGAGAAGTGGGGATTTAGCGATGCCACACTCGCCGAGCGGTTTCCCCGGCTGATTCATTGCAGAATCACCGGGTACGGGGTCGACGGCCCGCTCGGTGGTGCCCCCGGTTACGACGCCGTGCTCCAGGGGCTGTCGGGCTTGATGAGCATCAACGGAGAGCCCGACGGGGCGGAGATGCGGATCGGTATCCCGCTGGTGGACATTGTCACCAGTCTTAACGCCATGAATGGCATCCTCATGGCGCTGCATGTCCGAACCGCGACCGGACGCGGTCAACTCGTCGACCTGGCACTGCTCGACAACGCAGTGTCGATCTTGCACCCCCACGCGGCTAAGTGGTTCGCCACGGGGGAGCCGCCGGAGCGGACCGGAGTCGCCCACCCCACGATCTGCCCCTATGAGACCTTCACGTGCTCCGACGGTCCCTTCTTCATCGGCGCGGGCAACGATCGGCAGTTCCGGTCTCTCGCTGTCGCGTTGGATGCGCAAGGGTTGGTCGAGGATCCGCGTTTCCGCACCAACGCGGATCGGCTCGCGCATGCGGCCGAGCTCAGGGCGATCCTCGGTGGGCTAGTCGGAGGGATCAGCCGTGACGACCTCGCGGATCGTCTCCGTTCGGCAGGGGTGCCCTCCGGGGCGGTCAACCACGTCGGAGAGGCCCTCGCGATGCCGCAGGTCCTGCACCGCGAGATGGTGGTCGAGCGGGAGGGCTACCGCAGCATCGGAATCCCAGTGAAGCTCTCGGACACTCCAGGCTCCGTCCGCTTCGGGCCCCGACCGCGCGGGGTCGACACCGTCTCGGTGCTAGCCGAGTTCGGCGTCGAGGCGGCCGAGGTGGAACGCCTCCGGGACAACGGCGTGGTGAGCGGCAGCAGTACCCGCGATAGCGTCCGCGGCTGACCTGCCGGACCGCGCGCCACGGGCCGCGATCTCGGTACCCTCGACACCAGTACCGAGAAAGGTCGTGTCGTGGAATTCCTCCTCATCGCCGCAGTGATCGCGGTGGCCGTCGCTGTGGTCTCCCGCAGTCAGAACAAGGGCCAGACCCAGCTGGAGGCGCAGCACAATCACCACCTCGCCGACCACCGGGCCGAGGCGGCCCGGTGGGTCGAGCGTCTCGGGGGCCAGGTGTTCAACCTGGACGGCACCGACGAGGCGTCCAAGCAGGCCATGGCCGACGCGTCGGAGCGCTACACCGCGGCGGTCTCCGAGTTGGAGAACGCCCGCACCCCGGTGCAGGCGCAGCTGGCCAAGGACACCGCGCTGGAGGGGCTGTACTACGTGCGCGCCGCGCGCTCGGCGATGGGCCTGGACCCGGGGCCCGAGCTGCCCAAGACCCCCGGCCAGGACCGTGCCGGTCGCGTGACCGAGGACCGCACCGTCGACGTCGAGGGCCGGACCATGAAGGCCGCGACCGATCCGAGCGACGAGACCCCGCATTACTACCCGGGCGGTGTCGTGGCCGGCCGACCGGTCCCGGCCGGCTGGTACTCGGAGCCCTGGTGGGCGTCGGCCCTCACCACGGGCGTGTGGATGATGGGCTCGATGATGATGTTCAACATGATGTTCGCCGGCATGTCGGGCATCGGGTACTCCGGTGAGGACTTCGCGTCCGGGGTCGGCGAGGGCGGCGCCGACGTCAGTGACATGGGCGGCGGCGACGGCGGCGAGGGTTTCCTCGACGGCGGACTGATGGGCGGGGACGGCGGCGATGGCGGAGGCGACGGCGGCGGATTCTTCGACGGTGGCCTGTTCGGCGGCGACGGCGGGGGAGACGGCGGCGGCGGGTTCTTCGACGGTGGCCTGTTCGGCGGCGACGGCGGCGGCTTCTTCGACTTCTGACCCGGCTGCGGTGCGCCCTGCCCGGCTGCGGTGCGCCCTGCCCGGTCG
>NZ_JAALDT010000178.1:0-13459 GCF_014144995.1 Dietzia sp. DQ11-71
CACCACCGGTCCGCCTCGGCGCGCGACCCCAGGCCCTCGGCGAGGGCGGCGGGGGAGGGGGCCGCGGGCACCACGATCGCGTCGCGGCCCGGTAGTGCGTGAGCCAGCTGGACGGGGGGTGTGACCATCTCGACCCCGTGGGCCGGAAGGTCGAACCCGCGGAAGAACGGGGAGGCCGCCGCCATGGGGTGCACGGCCGAACACGGGTTCACCAGGAGCCCGTCCGCCAGGTCCTCCGGGATGCCGGTCGCGATATCGCCCATCGGCAGGGTTCGGCACCCGCCACCGATGGTCTCCTGTGCCTCCAGCACGACCACCCGGCGCCCGGCCCTCGCGCACAGCAGCGCGGCGGCCAGGCCGTTGGGGCCGGAGCCCACCACGACGACGTCCGCACGTACGGTCCCCGCCGCGCTCATTCGAAGACCGCCAGACCGTAGGTGCGTCGCAGTTGCTCCAGCAGGTCCTCCTGTGACCGGGCCTGGTCGGCCAGTCCCCGCAGCAGCCGGCCGGTGCCGGGACCGCCGGGTTCGTCGTCGTCGCCGCTGTCTTCGTCGTCGCTGCTGTCATCGTCGTCGCAGTTGTCGTCGTTGCTGACGTCGGGTTCCGCTCCGGACCTCCCGGCAGCGGACGCCGGGCCGTCCGCGACCCACGACGCGGCGAGCAACTCCCACATCGAGCGCTTCGCAACCACGAGGGTGCGCAGCGCCTCCAGGACGGCGAGCCGGGCCAGAGGATCGCGCACCACCGGGCCCACCGGCAGTGCGGTGAGGCTGACCGCGGCGGACCACCGCACCAGACGACGACCCGGGGTCCCCAACGGTGACAGCACCGCCAACAGGCGGGAGGCGGTGTCGATCTCCTCCTCGAACTCCCGGCGCAGCGGAACCAACCGGACCCGGTCCTCCGGATCGACCGCACTGATGCAGCGGTCCAGGACGCTCCGGCCCACCGCGGCGCCGTACAGGTGGGCCCGCAGATACATCGCCACCGCCGACGGGCCGCGTGCCGGTGCCAGCACCGGCAGCCAGGGATCGGGGAAGCGGACCGGCGGCTGGGCCGACCGGGGAGTGCGGGGCATCGGTGCTCCGTTCGTCGCGTGGCGGTGGTCACGGCGGGTCGCCGACCCCCGTCACGGTAGGCGTCCGGGCGCGTACCGGCCACTGCTCGACGCCGGTGACAGGTGCCCTAGACTGGCCGTGCCCGAATTGACACCGAGGAGAACCCACTGTGACAGCATCCGGACGGCCCGTCGTCCTCATCGCCGACAAGCTCGCCCAGTCGACCGTCGACGCGCTCGGCGACGCCGTGGAGGTCCGCTGGGTGGACGGCCCGGATCGCCCCAAGCTGCTCGAGGCGGTCGCCGACGCCGACGCGCTGCTCGTGCGCTCGGCCACCACCGTCGACGCCGAGGTGCTCGCCGCCGCGCCGAACCTCAAGATCATCGGGCGCGCGGGCGTCGGCCTGGACAACGTCGAGATCCCCGCCGCCACCGAGCGCGGCGTCATGGTGGTCAACGCGCCCACCTCCAACATCCACTCGGCCGCCGAGCACGCGGTCGCGCTGCTCATGTCCGCCTGCCGCCAGATCCCGGCCGCGGACCGCACCCTGCGCGAGCACACCTGGAAGCGCAGTTCCTTCAACGGCGTCGAGCTGCTCGGCAAGACCGTCGGCGTCGTGGGCCTGGGCCGCATCGGCCAGCTCGTGGCGCAGCGACTCGCCGCCTTCGAGACCAACCTCATCGCCTACGACCCCTACCTGCCCGCCGCCCGCGCGGCGCAGCTGGGAATCGAGCTGGTCGACATCGACGAGCTGGTCTCCCGCGCCGACATCATCACGATGCACCTGCCCAAGACCAAGGAGACCGCCGGTCTCTTCGACGCCGAGCGGCTGGCCCGTGCCAAGGACGGCGTCGTGATCGTCAACGCCGCCCGCGGCGGTCTGATCGTCGAGGACGCGCTCGTCGACGCCCTGAAGTCCGGCAAGGTCCGCTCCGCGGCGCTCGACGTGTTCGACACCGAGCCGTGCACCGACTCGCCGCTCTTCGAGCTCGAGAACACCGTCGTCACGCCGCACCTCGGCGCCTCCACCAGCGAGGCGCAGGACCGCGCCGGCACCGACGTCGCCCGCAGTGTGCTGCTCGCCCTGCGCGGGGAGTTCGTCCCCGACGCCGTCAACGTCACCGGTGGTCCCGTCGGCGACGAGGTCGCACCCTGGCTCGACCTCGTCCGCAAGCTCGGACTGGTCGCCGGCCACCTGTGCCCGGGTATCCCGACGACCGTCCGGATCGACGTCGCCGGCGAGCTCGCATCCGAGCAGGTCGACGTCCTCGGGCTGGCCGCCCTGCGCGGCATGTTCTCCGCGATCACCGACGAGCCCGCGACCTTCGTCAACGTCGGCCAAATGGCCGAGCAGCGGGGGGTCACCCACTCGGTGGAGACCCACAGCGAGTCCAAGTCCTACCGCAGCACCGTCACCGTCACGGCCGTGGCCGCGGACGGCGCGTCGGCCGATGTCACCGGCACGCTGGCCGGCCTGGATCAGGTGCAGAAGATCGTCCGGATCAACGAGCGCGGGTTCGACCTGCGCGCCGAGGGCCAGAACCTGTTCGTCCACTACTCCGACCGCCCGGGCGTGCTCGGCAAGGTGGGCTCCATCCTCGGCGGGGAGGGCATCGACATCCAGGCCGCAGCACTGAGCCAGGACGCCTCCGGCGAGGGCGCGTCGCTGATCCTGCGGGTCGACCGCACGGTCGCCGAGCCGACCGTCGATCGGATCGTCTCCGAGCTCGACGCCACCGCGACCCAGATCAACCTGGTCTGAGCGGGGACGACGACATCATGAAGCTCGCAGTCATCCCCGGCGACGGTATCGGCGTCGAGGTCACGGCCGAGGCACTGAAGGTGCTCGACGCGCTGATCCCCGGTGTCGAGAAGACCGAATACGACCTCGGCGCGCGCCGGTACCTCCGCAACGGCGAGACCCTGACGGACGCGGACGTGGAGAGCCTCAGAGGCCACGACGCGATCCTGCTGGGCGCCATCGGTGATCCCCGCTCCGTGCCGGCCGGCGTGCTCGAGCGGGGCATGCTGCTCCCGCTGCGGTTCGCACTCGACCACCACGTCAACCTGCGGCCCTCCCGGCTCTTCCCCGGGTCGGCCACCCCGCTGAAGGACCCGGGCGAGATCGACTTCGTCGTCGTCCGCGAGGGCACCGAGGGGCTCTACACCGGTAACGGCGGTGCGATCCGTGTGGGGACACCGCACGAGATCGGTACCGAGACCTCGGTCAACACCCGGTACGGCGTGGAGCGCGTGGTCCGCGACGCGTTCTCCCGTGCGCAGTCGCGGCGCAACAAGCTCACGCTGGTCCACAAGACCAACGTGCTCGTCAACGCCGGTGGGCTGTGGCAGCGCACCGTCGACGAGGTGGCTCCGGAGTTCCCCGGGGTCGAGGTGGACTACTGCCACATCGACGCCGCCACCATCTACATGGTCACCGATCCGTCCCGGTTCGACGTGATCGTCACCGACAACCTCTTCGGCGACATCATCACCGACCTGGCGGCCGCGGTCACCGGAGGCATCGGCACCGCGGCGTCGGGCAACATCGACGCCTCTGGGACCAACCCGTCCATGTTCGAGCCCGTCCACGGTTCGGCCCCGGACATTGCCGGACAGGGCAAGGCGGACCCCACCGCCGCCATCCTGTCCGTGGCACTGCTGCTGCGCCACCTCGGTCACACGGCCGAGGCCGATCGCGTGGAGGAGGCCGTCGAGGCCGACCTCGGCTCGCGCGGCGACGCCCCGATCGTCACCTCCGAGGTGGGCGACCGGATCGTCGCGGCCGTCAGCGGTTAGACCACCGCCCCGCTGACCCCACGTCCGGACCCCGGCCCGCGGGTGTGAATCGCGAGAAGTGATCACACCGCGGGCCGTCGGCGTCCACAGTGGTGGCATGGACGTCGAACTCGCCGAGGTCAGGGATTTCCTCGCGCGCTGTGCCCCCTTCGACGAGCTGCCCGGAGAGGTGCTCGACCGCCTGCCCGCGAGGCTCAGTCAGCGCTACCACCGGCGGGGGACCGTCATTCTGGAGGCGGGGGACGCGAACGACACCCTCCACATCATCCGCACGGGCGCCGTCGAGGTGTGCGACCCGGACGGTGTCCTGCTCGACGCGCGCGACGAGGGTGACTGCTTCGGCTACTCGACGCTGACCGGTTCCGGCCCGTCGCGGTACCGCATGGAGGCCGTCGCGGACACTCTGCTACTCGAGATGCCGCGCGAGGTGTTCGACGAGCTCGCGGCCGCCCACCCCGGGATCCGCGACTTTTTCGGTGCGCGGAGTGATCGGATCCGCCAGGACCTCGCCTCCGCCCGGGTCGCCGCGGCCGGGGGAGACCCCCTGAGCACACCGGTGGGGGATCTCCTCACCCGCGACGCGGTCACCACCGAGCCCGGGACCACCATCCTCGAGGCGGCGCAGATCATGTCGCGGGAGCGCGTCTCCGCGCTGCTGGTGGTGGAGGACGGACGCGTGGTCGGCATCTTCACCGATCGCGACCTGCGCTCGAAGGTGGTCGCGGTTGGTGGCGACACCGCGGCGCCGGTGTCGACGATCATGACCCACGACCCGGTGTCGGTGGACGCCCGGACCCGCGCGTTCGACGCGACCCTGCTCCAGATCGAACGCGGCGTCCATCACCTGCCGGTGTGCGAGGCCGGTGCCCCCGCGGGGATGGTCACGAGCGGGGACCTGCTGCGCCTGGCGCAGTCCGACCCGGTCTATCTGGCCGCGCGGATCTCGCGGGCCCCCGACACCGAGACCGTGGCGGAACTGTCCGCCCGGTTGCTACCGCTGGTCGGCGAGTTCGTCCGGCGGGGCACCACGCCGCGGGATATCGGCCGGGTCGTCACCGCCACCGCCGATGCGGCGACGCGCCGCCTGATCGCGCTGGCGGAGGCCGACCTCGGACCGCCTCCCGTGCCGTACTGCTGGGTGGGACTCGGTTCCCAGGCCCGGGGTGAGCTCGGGGTGTCCAGCGACCAGGACAACGCGCTGATCCTCGACGACGGGGCACACGAGGTCGCCGGCTCCGACGACTACTTCGCGGAGCTCGCCGACCGCGTCTGCACGGGTCTCGACCGGGCGGGCTTCCCGTTCTGTCCCGGTGGGGTGATGGCGACCAACCCGCGGTGGCGGCGGACCTGCGCGGAGTGGGAGGGGACGGTACGGGACTGGGTCGGGGCCCCCGAGGCCGATGCGGTGCTGCACAGCCAGGTGTTCTTCGATCTCCGTCCCGTCCACGGTGAGAGCGGACTCGCCGTCCGCGTCCAGCGCGAGATGCTCCTCCGCTCGAAGGGCAGCCCGCGCTTCCAGGCGCATCTGGCCCGGATCGCGTGTGAGTGGCAACCGCCGCTCGGCTTCCTCCGCGGGCTCGTCGTCGCACGCCGCGGCGAGTACCGCAACACCCTGGACCTCAAGGCCGGGGGGATCGCGCCCGTCGTCCAGATCGCGCGTCTGTACGCCCTGTCCGCGGGGCTGGACGAGGTATCGACGCTCGGCCGTCTCGACGCGGCGGCGAGCGCCGGGGTGATCGCCCGCTCGGACGCGGAGAACCTCATCGAGGCGTTCCGGTTCCTGCGCGGGCTGGCCTTGCGCCACCACGCACGTCAGATCCAGGAGCACTCGGACCTCGACAACAACGTGGACCCGTCGACCCTCGGAACCAAGGACCGCCATCGGCTCCGGGCGGCGTTCCGGATCATCGCGGGAGCGCAGAGCGCGCTGCAGATCCGATACCGGGTCGGGCAGATGTGATGGTCCTGCCACGGCTGACCGCGGCCGGCCGCCGGAGGAGTGCCGCCCGCCGGGCCCCCGACGGGCCACTGCGGCGATTTCTGGAGACACCGCCGCCGGATCCGACCACTCCGCTCGAGGACCTGTCCCTCCTCGCGGTGGACGTCGAGACCACCGGGCTCGATCCCCGGCACGACCGGGTCCTGGCGGTGGGGTTCGTCCCCGTCGACGGGGACCGGATCGTCCTGGGCGGAGCGGGATCGGTTCTGCTGCGTCCCGATCACGGTCCGGACGACGACGACGGGGTGGGGCAGAGTGCCACCGTGCACGGACTCACGGACGACACGATGGCCACCGGGGAGGATGTCGAGGACGTCCTGGACCGGGTGTTCACGGCTCTGACCGGGCGGGTGTTGGTCGCGCACTACTGCCCGATAGAGGTCGACTTCCTGCGAGCGTTGTGTCGGCGCACGTTCGGCATCCGGCCACCACTGGAGTCCGTCGACACCCTGGAACTGCACCGGCGCGTCCTGGGCGGGGGCGTCGACATGGGCTTCACCGCCGACCCGTCGCCCGAGAGGCTGCGGCTCTGGGGTGCTCGCGAGAGGTACGGGTTGCCGCAGTACCGCGCACACGACCCGCTGGTCGACGCCCTCGCCTGCGCCGAGCTGTACCTCGCACAGGTCACCGAGCTCCGCGACCGTGGGGCGCGGACGCTGCGGGACCTGCGGACCGCCTAGGATCGCGGGTATGCGTCTCGCCCGTATCGCCCACCCGCAGGGTTTCGCCTTCGTCGAGGTCCGCGGAGACATGTCCGACCCGTCCTCGCTGACCTGTGCCGAGATCTCCGAGCACCCCTTCGGTACCCCCCAGTTCACCGGCCGCGTATGGCCGCTGGCCGACGTGCGTCTGCTCGCCCCGATCCTGGCCTCCAAGATCGTGTGCGTCGGTAAGAACTACGCCGACCACGCCGAGGAGATGGGGTCGGAGGCCCCGGCCGAGCCCCTGATCTTCCTCAAGCCCAACACGTCGGTCGTCGGCCCCGAGGCATCGATCGCCTACCCGCCGAGTTCGGAGCGGGTCGACCACGAGGGCGAGCTGGCCGTGGTGATCGGGCAGCCGTGCCGGGACGTCGCCGCCGCGCGGGCCCACGAGGTCATCCTCGGCTACACCTGCGCCAACGACGTCACCGCCCGCGACCAGCAGCTCTCGGACGGTCAGTGGACGCGGGGCAAGGGGTACGACACCTTCTGCCCGCTGGGTCCGTGGATCGTCACCGACCTGGACCCCAACGGGCTCGACGTCCGGGTCACCCTCACCCACCCCGACGGCACGTCCGAGGTGCGGCAGGACGGCAACACCTCCCAGTTCATGCACACCGTCGGCGAGATCGTCGAGTACGTCAGCCGGGTCATGACCCTCCTTCCCGGCGATGTGATCCTCACGGGTACCCCGGCAGGGGTCGGCCCGATGCTGCCCGGCGACCGTGTGACGGTCGAGATCGAGGGCATCGGCTCGCTGACGAACCCCGTCGTCGACCGGTAGGTCCGGGCGACCGGCGCCGACCATCGCTCTAGGACGCTCCGAACGCCCTCAGGATGGTGCGGAGTTTGGCGCCGGTCTCGGCGACCTCGTCGTCGGGTTGCGAGTTCGCGACCAGGCCGCCGCCGGCCCAGGCGATCGCTCCCGACCGGTCCGCGTCGATCTCGGCGCACCGGATGGTGACCATCCAGTCGCCGTCTCCGCCGGCGTCCGACCACCCGACGGCCCCGGCGTAGAATCCCCGTTCCCCTTCTATCGCGGCGATGAGCCTCCGGGCCTCGTCCGTCGGTGTCCCGCACACCGCCGGCGTGGGGTGCACGGCGAGGGCGAGGTCCAGCGAGGTGGTGCGGGGGTCGGCGACACGGCCCCGGATACGGGTCCCGAGGTGCCACATCTCGCGGGTGGACGTGAGAGTGGGGCGGTCCGGGATCTCCAGATCCGTGCACAGTGGTTCCAGGGCCCGTGCCAGCGACTCCACCACGAAGGCATGCTCCGAGGCGTCCTTGCCCGACGCCCGCAGGGCGCGGCCCGCGGCCTGGTCCGCGACAGGGTCGGTGGAGCGGGGCGCGGAGCCGGCCAGCGGGTGGCATTCCACCAGATCGCCGCGGCGGCGGACGAGGAGTTCGGGGCTCGAGCCCACCAGGACCCGCCCGGCGTGGACCCCGCCGGCGGGGGAGAGGTCGACGAGGTAGCCGTCCGCCGCCGGGCTGGAGTCGATGAGTGCTGCGCACACGGCGTGGGGGTCGATGGGCTGATCGGCCGACAGCCGGACCGCCCTGGCCAGCACCACCTTGTCGATCTCGCCGGAGCGCACCCCCGCGATCGCGGTCGACACCCTGGCGCGGTGCTCCGAGGACGTGGGGATCTCCCGGGTGACGTGGGTGCGGGTGCGCATCCGGCGGAAGTAGGCGGGGGGCTCCAGTGGGCCGTCGACGCGCACCACCACGTCGGGTTCGACGAGGGCCGCGGGCGCGTCGGGCTCGAAACCGATCGCGCCCACGATCAGTCCACTGGCGCCGGACCGCAGGGCCAGGGCCGCGTCCGCCGGATCCGTGAACGAGTTCAGGGCACCCTGGGTGCGCAGCGAGCCGGTCGGACGGGACAGCAGGAAGTCCGGGGCGGTCACCGGGCGTGCGACGTCGGGTTGGTGCCCAGACGCCACGGCACGCCTCCCTCGATTCGGACTCCTGCGTGGATCGCGCCTCCTCGGACGGCGGCCACGGGTACCCGCCGATCCTAGGCCGGTCCTCGCCGGGGGTGCGAGCCGGGACCGTCACTAGGATGGGCTCCATGACCGCCTCGAACGTCCGCGTCCGCTTCTGTCCGTCCCCCACCGGCACACCCCATGTGGGTCTCGTCCGTACGGCCCTGTTCAACTGGGCCCACGCCCGGCACACGGGTGGCACGTTCGTCTTCCGCATCGAGGACACCGACGCCGCCCGGGATTCGGAGGAGTCGTACCAGTCGCTCCTCGACGCCCTCCGGTGGCTGGGCCTCGACTGGGACGAGGGCCCCGAGGTGGGTGGCCCGTACGCGCCGTACCGCCAGTCCGAGCGGCGCGATCTGCACCTGGACGTGGTGCGCAGGCTGGTCGAGGCGGGGGAGGCGTACGAGTCGTTCTCCACCCCCGAGGAGGTCGAGGCCCGCCACCGGGCCGCCGGGCGGGACCCCAAACTCGGGTACGACGGGTTCGATCGCGGCCTCACGGAGGACCAGAAGCAGGCGTTCCGTGACGAGGGGCGCGGCGCGGTGATCCGGTTGCGGATGCCGGACGAGGATCTCGCCTGGGACGACCTGGTCCGCGGGGAGACCGTGTTCAGGGCGGGCACCGTGCCGGACTTCGCGCTCACGCGGGCCAACGGGATCCCGCTCTACACGTTGGTCAATCCGGTCGACGACGCACTGATGAAGATCACCCACGTCCTCCGGGGCGAGGATCTGCTCAGCTCCACCCCCCGACAGATCGCCCTCTACCGTGCCCTGATGCGGATCGGGGTGGCGGATGACGTCCCCGCGTTCGGGCACCTGCCGTTCGTCATGGGCGACGGCAACAAGAAGCTGTCCAAGCGTGACCCCGAGTCGGACCTGTTCCTCCACCGCGACCGCGGGATGTTGCCGGAGGGGTTGCTCAACTACCTGGCCCTGCTCGGGTGGGGGCTGTCGGATGACCGCGACGTGTTCTCCCTGCAGGAGATGGTCGAGGCGTTCGACGTGCGCCAGGTGAACGCCAACCCGGCCCGCTTCGACCAGAAGAAGGCCGACGCGATCAACGCCGAGCACATCCGGCAGCTGCCGGCCGAGGAGTTCGCCCGCCGCCTGCGCGAGTACCTCGTCGCGCACCCCGACGAGGACGGAGTGACCCTGCCGGAGAGTTTCGACGCCCAGCGGTGGGCGATCGTGGCAGATCTCCTCCAGACCCGCATCGTCGTCCTGTCGGATGCGTGGAAGCTCATCCGGTTCCTCCTCGTGGACGAGGCCGGGTTCACCGTCGACGCCCAGTCTGCGGCCAAGAACCTCAAAGCGGAGTCCCGAGAGGTCGTGGACGCGGCGATCGCGGCGCTGGAAGCAGTCGAGGAGTGGACGACCCCGGCCATCGAGGCCGCACTGTCCGGCGCGCTGGTGGAGGACCTGGGCATCAAGCCGCGCAAGGCCTACGGGCCCGTGCGGGTGGCGGTCACGGGATCGCACATCTCGCCGCCGCTGTTCGAGTCGTTGGAGCTGCTCGGTCGGCAGGCCACACTGTCGCGGCTTAGGTCCGCGCCCGTCGCCGACTAGCTCGGGGTCCGGAAACAGACGGATTGACCAGGCGATTTGCTATTCACCCTCGGTGGTTTGATAGTCTCTTCGAGGCGCCCCGCGAGGGGCGGAAAAGTGAATGCAGTGGCCTATGGTGTAATTGGCAACACAGCGGTTTCTGGTACCGTCGTTCTAGGTTCGAGTCCTGGTAGGCCAGCTGAGCGCGTCGCAGCGCTCGCTACAGCGGATCCCACGCGGATCCGTGTCCTAGCCCCCGTCGTCTAGCGGCCTAGGACGCCGCCCTCTCACGGCGGTAGCGTGGGTTCGAATCCCATCGGGGGTACAGCAGAAGGCGCCCGGAGCACAACGCTCCGGGCGCCTTCCTCGTTGCGGGGGACGGGGGCGGAGTCCAGGGTCGCGGCCGGCCGTCGGCCCCCCGCATGCCGGTCGCCGTTCAGGCCGGGGCCCGGACCGGCCCGGTCACCCTGCCCCGCCCCCGGAGGCGGATGAGATGGCGGGCGTGCTCGTCCAGTGCGTGGTCCTCGGCGGACCCCGGGGCCCACCGGGGCACCGGGGTGGGTCTACCGTCCGGCCCGAGTGCCGCACAGACGGTCAGGCAGTGGGTGGTGAGCGTCCTCTCCGGAGAGGTGGCCTCTCCGGAGCTCACATGGACCGAGACGTGCATGGTCTCGTGACCCGTGTGCAGCAGACGGGCCTCGACCTCCACGACGTGGCCGATCTTCACCGGGTGGTAGAACCGGACACCGCCGGCGTACACCGAGGTGCAGGGGGTACCCGACCACCGGGTGGCGCAGAGGTTCGCCGCATCGTCGATCCAGGACATGATGCGCCCGCCGTGCGCGTTGCCGCCCCAGTTGACGTCCCCGGGTGCCGCGAGGAACCGCAGGGTCGAACGAGGCGCTGTGCCCGCGGCGGAATAGGTCTGCTCCGCCATCGCCCGTTCGATGTCCTTGCGCAGCCCGATGCGCATGACAGCCTCGTCGGACTCGTGGACCTCCAGGCGGGACGCGGGCGTCCAGGGAGGTACGGGGGTGGGCGCGCCGTCGCGGACGGCGATGAAGACCACGAGGCACTCGGCGCAGTGCCGGTAGTCGAGCGTCACGGGATCGCAGGCCCGGACGTCGCACTGGATGTGCATCGACGTCGAACCCGTGTGGACGAGTCGGGCCGAGACCTCGATGAGTTCGCCGGAGACGACCGGGCGGGAGAAGCGGATGTTCCCGACATAGGCGGTGACGGCGTATCCGCCGGACCACCCCGCCGCCAGGGCGTAGGCGGCCTTGTCGATCCACTCGAGGATGCGGCCGGTGTGCACCTGCGTGCCCGTGCCGACATCGGTGGGCGCAGCGAGGAACCGCAGGACGGTCTGACGAGGTGTGGTCACGCTCCGCACGCTAGTGACGGCGCGTGACGGGACGGTTGCCGCGCGTACGGATTCCGTGACGGACTCCTCACCCCCGCGCCGACGGACGGTGAGCCGGGACGTGGGGGCGTGGGAGGAGAATCAGTCCACCGTCTCTTTGAGGGTGTCCTCGCGCACGAACAGCAGCAGCACCGTGGCGACCAGGATGAGCGGCACCACGACGTGGTAGATCGGCACCAACGCGTCGTTGTAGGAACTGACGATCGCGTCGTGCAGGGGCCCGGGCAACGCGGCCAGGATCTCCGGGCTCATGGAGTTGGCCGCACCCGAACCGTTCGAGAAGGTCTCGGCCACCGCGGCGCCCTCGGGACCGAGTTCCGCGGCCGCGGCGGGGACCCGCTCGCCCATGAGATCGGCGAGCCGGCTGACGAACAGCGAACCCACGATCGCCGAACCCATGGTGCCGCCGATCTGGCGGAAGAAGTTGTTGGACGCCGTGGCGGTGCCGACCATCGTGATCGGGAAGGTGTTCTGCACGATCAGCACGAGCAGTTGCATGCACAATCCGAGACCGAAGCCGAACACGAACAGCACCACGCCCAGGTGCACCAGGGTGTCTCCGGCCTCCAGCGAACCGATGAGCCACAGGCCCGCGGCCATGATCACGGTGCCGACCACCGGGTACCACTTGTAACGGCCGGTCCGGCTGACGATGTTGCCCACGATGATGGACGTGCCCATCATGCCGGCCATCATCGGCGTCATCATCAGTCCGGCGGCGGTGGGGCCGAGCCCGTGGACCATCTGGATGTAGGTGGGCAGGTACGCCATGCAGCCGAACATCGCGACACCGACCAGGAGCCCGGCGCCGGTCGAGAGCGAGAAGTTCCGCTCGGCGAACAGCGTCATGGGGATCAGCGGGTGTTCCGAGCGCAACTCGACCAGGACGAACGCGACCGCGCACACGACGAACAGGGCGCCCATGCCGAGGATCATCGGGTCCGTCCAGTCGTACCGGTTACCGCCCCAGGAGGAGATGAGGATCAGAGCGGTGGTGCCGGTGGCCATGAGGACCGTGCCGGGCCAGTCGGTTCGTCGACCGGCGCCACGATTCGGCAGGCGGAGCCAGACCACGGCCACGACGAGGGCGACCAGGCACACGGGGAGGTTGAACCACAGGGCCCAGCGCCAGCCGGGGCCCTCGGTGAAGAACCCGCCGAGCAGGGGGCCCAGAACGGAGGACAGTCCGAAGACGGCGCCCAGCACGCCCATGTACCGGCCGCGCTGCCGGGCGGGGACGACGTCGGCGACGATCGCCTGGGAGAGCACCATGAGACCACCGCCACCGAGGCCCTGGATCGCGCGGGCCACGATGAGCAGGTCGATGTCCCACGCGACCGCGCCCAGAAGAGAGCCCGCCGAGAACAGGAGGATCGCGGTCACGAAGAGCGGCTTGCGGCCGATCTGGTCGCCGAGTTTGCCGTAGACCGGCAGGCCGATCGTCATGGTGAGCAGGTAGACGGTGATGACCCAGCTCATCCGGTCGACCCCACCGAGGTCGGCCACGATGGTCGGCAGTGCCGTGGCGAAGATCATCTGGCCCAGGGAGACGATGAGCATCCCGAGCAGCAGGGAGGTGAACACCAGCGGCACGTTGTGGGTCACCGGCGCCGGAGCCGCGGAGGTCGTGGTTCCCGAATCGGCGCCGGGGGAGGGCGCGCTAGTGCGGATATCGGTTTCGCTCATGCGGGACTCCCGGCGGGATGTGAGGCGGAGGGTGCGGTGGGCGCCGTGGCGGGGGGTGCGGTGGTGTCGGGTGCCGTGGTGTCGGGTGCCCCCGCGAGCAGGGCGAGTTGCCGCAGCGCGGTGGCGCAGTCACCGTCGAGGTCCTCGAAGGTGGCGGAGTCGCGGGCGAGCCACGCGGACAGCCCGAGGTTCGCCGATGCCGCGACCAGGGCCACGCAGGCCCGGGCCTCGGCCTCGACCGCCACCCCGGCCAGC
>NZ_JAALDT010000179.1:0-2188 GCF_014144995.1 Dietzia sp. DQ11-71
GCGCGGGGGCGGGGGAGACCGGCGGTGCCGGCGCGGGGGGCACGGAGACGGGCTGCGCGGTGTCGGGGGCCGTGGTGGTGGGGGCGGGAGTCGAGGATGACGACGACGACGAGGTGTCGGGCCGCGTCGTCGGCGAGGTGGCGGAGTCGTCCGCGGTGTCGGCGGAACAGGCCGAGAGTGCGACACCGGCCGCCATCGCGAGTGCGATGACGGCCGGGACACGACGACGCCCCGGGGTGGTGTGCGGGTGGTTCGTCGCTGTGTTCATACGATCCTTCTGCTGCGCTGGTCAGGCCCCGATGATGAAGGCCTCGAGCTCGGCGCGGGCCTTGTCGTCCGCCATCTGCTCCGGCGGCGACTTCATCAGGTACGCCGAGGCGGGCAGGATCGGTCCCCCGATGCCGCGGTCCTTGGCGATCTTGGCCGCGCGGACGGCGTCGATGATGATGCCCGCCGAGTTGGGGGAGTCCCACACCTCGAGCTTGTACTCGAGGTTGATCGGGGCGTCACCGAACGCGCGTCCCTCGAGACGAACGTACGCCCACTTGCGGTCGTCGAGCCACTCCACGTAGTCGGAGGGGCCGATGTGGACGTTGCGGTCGTGGATCTTGTCCTTGAGCGACCCCTCCAGGTTGGAGGTCACGGCCTGGGTCTTGGAGACCTTCTTGGACTCCAGGCGGTCACGCTCGAGCATGTTCTTGAAGTCCATGTTGCCGCCGACGTTGAGCTGGTACGTGCGGTCCAGCGCGACGCCGCGGTCCTCGAAGAGCTTGGCCATAACGCGGTGGGTGATGGTGGCACCGACCTGGCTCTTGATGTCGTCGCCGACGATCGGGACGCCGGCGCTGCGGAACTTCTCGGCCCACTCCGGGTCGGAGGCGATGAACACGGGCAGGGCGTTGACGAACGCGACGCCCGCGTCGATGCAGCACTGCGCGTAGAACTTGTCGGCCTCTTCCGAACCGACGGGCAGGTAGCTGACCACGACGTCGACCTCGGCGTCACGCAGGGCCTGCACGATGTCGACGGGCTCGGCGGCGGACTCCTCGATGGTCTCGCGGTAGTACTTGCCCAGGCCGTCGAGGGTGGGTCCGCGCTGCACGGTGACGCCGGTCGGCGGCACGTCGCAGAGCTTCAGGGTGTTGTTCTCGGAGGCGTTGATCGCCTCGGCGAGGTCCATGCCGACCTTCTTGCCGTCCACGTCGAACGCGGCGACGAACTCGACGTCGCCCACGTGGTAGTCGCCGAACTTGACGTGCATGAGTCCGGGGACGGTCTGGTCGATCGCGGCGCCGGCGTAGAACTCGACGCCCTGCACGAGCGAGGACGCGCAGTTGCCGACGCCGACGATCGCGACGCGCACCTTCTTGTCGGTCATTGGGGATCTCCTTGTGATGGGTTCTCTGTCCGGATGAGTTCATTGATCCAGCGCAGCTCGCGCTCGCTGGTCTCCAGCCCGAGCAACGTGAGTTGCCGGGCGTAGCGCAGTTCGGTGGGTCCGGCGCGGGTGGCGGCGTCGCGTTGGCTCTCGCGACGCTCCTCCAGCACCCGACGCCGGCCCTCGAGAAGGCGCACCCGGGCGGGCCCGGGAGTGCGGTCGAAGAACGCGAGGTGGACGCCGAAACCGTCGTCGGCGAACGACGCCGACACCGGCTCGTCGAGCAGGGCCGCTAACGTCCCCTTTCCGCGGGTGGTGATGCGGTAGGTCTTGCGCCCGCGCCGCGCGGTGGCGGGCGGCCTGGTGGCGGTGGCGGCCGAGGAGTCCTCGACGATGTCGCCCTGCTGCTGGAGGCGGCGCAGAGTGGGGTAGAGGGATCCGAAGGACACGGTCCGGACCGTCCCGAGCATCTCGGAGAGTCGCTTGCGCAGCTCGTAGCCGTGCATCGGCCGCTCGTCGAGCAGACCCAGGATGGCCAGTTCGAGCACTCCACCTCCCCCTTCCCGCGACTCGTGCCTGTGCGCGTCATGCGCCGTGTGTCATGCGACGGATTCAGACTGTACACCCGCTGATGTATCGGGCCGATATACCGAGTAGTGACATCGGTCCGACGTGTCGGCACGATCCGCTGCTCGCTCCGGCCCGGGCCCGCTGCAGGGGCCGTAGGCTGGACGCCGTGGACCAGGCCGACTCCCGCTCCCCGCGACCCGGCCCCCCGCCGGGGCCGGAGGACCCCACCGGCCGTGCGGC
>NZ_JAALDT010000017.1:0-12865 GCF_014144995.1 Dietzia sp. DQ11-71
TGCGCGCCGCCGCGTGGGCCGCACTGTCGGCCGAGCAGGTCGGTGCCGCCCGCGCCGTACTGGACGCCACCGTGCAGTACACGCAGGAGCGCAAGCAGTTCGGCCGGGTCATCGGGTCGTTCCAGGCGCTCAAGCACCGGATGGCCGACATGTACGTCAAGGTCGAGACCGCCCGGTCGCTGTCCTACTCCGCCGCCGCCTCCGTCGCCGAGGCGCAGGCGCTCGGCGACGGGCCCGCCGCCGACGAGGCGGCCTACGCCGCGGAGATCGAGGCCGCCGCGGCCAAGGTCTACTGTTCCGAGGCCCTGCAGTGGATCGCCGGGGAGTCGATCCAGCTCCACGGGGGCGTCGGCATCACCTGGGAGTACGACGCCCACCTGTACTTCAAGAGGGCCCACGGGACAGCGCAACTGCTCGGACAACCGCACGAACTCCTCGCCGCCCTGGAGGTCGCGGCGGGGCTGTAGCCGGGGCCACTAGAATCACCCGCATGAGCCCCTTCCCCGCGCACGGACGGACCAACGACCAGCGGTCGGCCGAGGACCTCGCGGCCCAGGCCGGTCGCCTGCTCACCGACCTGCGGGTCTCACGGGTGGCGCCGGAGGATCTCGGTGCGTTCGCCGAGGCCGAGGCGCAGTCCGTCATCATCGACCGACTGGCCGTGGCGAGGCCCGGCGACCTCGTGTTCGGCGAGTGGGACCCCGACTCCCGCGCCCGGCTGGAGGCCGACCGCGTGTGGTTCGTCGATCCCCTCGACGGAGTGCGCTCCTACGTGACCGAGGGCCGCCCCGACTGGGCCGTCCACGTGGCCCTGTGGGAGAAGGACCCCGAGGGTGTCGGGGGCATCACCGCGTGCGCGATCGCCATGCCCGCCTACGGCCGGGTCCTCACCGGGCGCGGCGCCACCACCTATCAACCCACGTCGATCATCCGCGGCCCGCGGCCCGGACCGCTGGTGCCGCCCCGCGAGGACGACCGCCTGCGCATCGCCGTCTCCGAGGCCGAGCCTCCCGCGTTCGCCGAGGAACTCGCCGAGGAGCTCGACGCCTCCCTGGTCCACCTCGGATCCGGCGGCGGCAAGACCGCCACCGTGCTCGAGGGTGAGTGCGACGCGTACATCCACACCAGCGGTCACCACCAGTGGGACTCCGCGGCCACTGTGGGCGTGGTGCAGCAACGCGGCCTGCACGCCAGCGCCCTGGACGGCTCCGAGCTGGTCTACAACACCGAGCAGATCGAGTTCCCGGACCTGCTGGTGTGCACGCAGGACGTGGCCGAGACGATCATCGACGCGGTCCGCAGATACCTCTAGCGCTCCAGGCCGCGGTAGCCGGCGAACCGCTCCGCGATCAGCTCCTCGCTGAGCCCGTAGTCGGCGAGCGTGTAGCGGTGCGCGGGGGCGCGGTCGCCGGACAGGCTCTTGTCGTTCTCGGCCACCACGCCCGCGCGCACGTCCTCCGGCAGCTCCGTGCCGACGGCGCCGTAGACGCGCTTCACCACGCCGGCCGGATCTGCCAGCAGCTCATGGTGATCGACGTCGACGAACGTCGCCCGTGACGTCGGGTCCGCCTCGTGCCGCGCGCGGGCGGCGTCGAAGGTCTCGACGCCCCGCGCCCAGAAGTCCAGCTGTGACTCACCTATGTACTCCGGGGTGAACCGCGTGGACCATTCCGCGGCGGTCTTGTGCGCGAGCGAGCACATCGACGCCATGGATTTGCGCGGATCGCGATGCGTCTGCACCACGACCGCGTCGGGGTAGACCTCGAGCAACGCGTCGAGGGCGAACAGGTGACTCGGGTTCTTGAGCACCCAGCGTCGCTCGGGATCATTCGCCCCGATGAGCTGGAGGTTCCGCTTGTGCCGCCGGTACGCGGGCACCCAGTCGGCGCCGGCCAGCCACTGCGAGTAGCCGTCGAGCCGGGCCAGGCACTCGTACGACGCCGACGTGAGCGACTGCCGCAGCAACTGCCAGCACTCCTCGAGGTCGTCCGCGGAGATGTAGTGCACGCCGCCGTAGTCGGGGTTCTCCGCCATGAAGCCGGAGTACAGGTCCCGCAGGCCGACGTAGGCGGGGTCGTCCTCCCACTTCTCGCGCGGCGGCCGCGGCTGCGGCACCTCGGTCAACCACAGTTCGAGCCCCTGGTTGGCGGGGTCCGCGCCCAGAAGCCGGTGCAGCGCCGTGGTGCCGGTGCGGGGCAACCCGGTGACGACGACGGGCCGCTCGATCGCCACCTCCGCCCCGGCCGGGTCCGCCGAGAATCCCGCGTTCGCCAGCAACCGGGCGGTGAGCGCGCTCTTGAGGACCGACCGCCAGTACTTGCTGCCGGCCGGGGTCAGGCCCGCGTCGGAGTGCAGGGAGTCCAACAGGATCCCCAGCGCCTCACGGTGCCCGTCCTCGCCGTCGCCGAAGTCCTCGAGTCCGACCGTCCGCGAGGCGCTGGCGTGCAGGTCCTCGACGGTGCCGACATGCACACGGTCGGTGTCGCCTCCGGCCGAGACGGTCATGAGAGCCTCCTCCGGGCGAACGCGTCCTGGCGGGCGGCGATCCGCTCGCGCCACTGCTCCGGCGTCACCCGCAACTCCTCGTACCCGGGCACCTCATCGGCGAGCCGCTCGAACGGCACCACCTTCACGGTGGGGCCCAGCTCCGGAGTGATGGGATCTCCCACCCGCTGCCAACGGAACTGCATGATGCCCTCGCGGCGGCCCAGCGTCTCGACCCAGTTGGCCAGCCCCGGGTCGCGCTCGGAGACCACCAGATGGATCAGTCCGTCGGAGGTGACGTGCGCCTGGTCGGCGGTGAGACTGGTCTGGTGGTGCACGTACTCCAGCGAGGCGTACCACATGCTGCCCAGCTGGAAGCCCTGGTAGGGCACCCCGGCGACGGGCACAGAGATCACCATGGCCTCGTCCGGACCGAGCTCGAAGACGCCCGCGGACGAGAACTGCGTGGTGAGCCCACCCGGCGTCTGCCGCGGTTCGTTCAGCGTGTTGCGGGCCTGGTCGCCGAAGAACCACTCCGGGAACGCCAGCCACGTCCGCAGCCGCCCGACGAGCGCCTCGGCGAGCTTGGCGTAGAACTTCTCCTGCCCGGCGGGCGTCACCGGCTCCGGTGCGGTGCCGACCGTGTCGAGTCTGCGGATGATCGCTGACCCGGCCTCCTCACGGCTCCAGTCGGAGTACACCTCGCGGACCGCGATCATGGACGATCCCGGGTGGAGCACCACGTAGCCGGCGTCGCCCTCGTCGTCGTCGTACCTGGCCGGTCCCAATCGGAAGCGATACCGGCCGTCGGCGTCGATCTCCAACGCACGGTCGTCGAACGCCGCGTGCGACGCGGCGCGCTCGTCGGCCGAATACGTCCCGGCCATGACCTGGAACGACAGGTCCGCGGTGGTACCGCGCCGACCCTCGATCTCATACTCGGCGCCGTCGGTGAGGTTGGCGTAGAAGTACAGCGTGTCCGGGTTGTCCAGGCCCATCTTGGTGTACGGGCCCGTGGCCTGGAACAGCTGGGGGTGACTGCGCCCGCGGTGCTGGCCGGTCTCGATGGCCCCCCGGATGGTCCCCAGCAGGTAGTCCAGGCCCTCCGCGACGTCCTCCTCGGTGTGGACGTGCGGCGCCGAGCGGATGATCTCCTCCGCCTCCGCCAGCGCTCCCGCCAGCGGTCCCGTCGTACCGCCCGGCCCGCTCACAGCCACGTGTAGGAGTCGGCGGAGGTGATGAAGTTCTCCAACTCCTCCTGCTCGGGCGTCGGATCGACCACGTCCTCCTCGATGCTGAGGTAGGCACCGCGGTAGAACAGCAGCGGGCGGATGTCGCGCTTGGTCGGGCCGAGGTTGTCGACCCGCCCCAGCACGATCCAGTGATCGCCGCCGTCGAGGACCTGGTCGATCTCGCAGTCCAGCCACGCCATGACGCCCTCGATCACCGGCGACCCCAGCGGGCTGGGCGACCAGTCGATCTGCGCGAACTTGTCGTCACCGCGGCGGCCGAACGTCGAGGAGACGTCCTCCTGGTCCTCGGACAGGATGTTCACCACGAACCGTCCCGCCTTCTCGATCCCCTTCCACGAACCCGAGGTCTTCATCGGGCAGAACAGCACCAACGGCGGCTCGAGCGACAGGGCCGAGAACGACTGGCAGGCGAAACCCACCGGCTTGTCGTCCTCGACAGCGGTGATGACGGTGATCCCCGTACAGAACTGTCCCAGTGCGTCACGCAGTTCACGGCTGCTGAAGGACTGGCCCTCCGGGCTCTCGTCGGTGCTGCTCATGTGGGTCGTCCTCCCTGGACTTTCGGCTCGTCAACTGTCTGCAAGGCCCAGCCTAGGCGGCTACTTGAACCCGACGGAGAAGTCGTGGCCCCACAGGCTCACGGCCGTCGACTCACGCGCCACCCACTTTTCGTCGTCTTCGACCTGCACGCCCTCACAGCCGTACTCGCAGTCGAAGCCTCCGGGCGTCTTCATGTAGAAGCTCAGCATCTTGTCGTTGACGTGCCGGCCGAGCGAGGCCGACATCCTCACCTTCTTGCGCGTCGCCCGGTCCAGCGCCAGCCCCACGTCGTCCGCGGTACCGACCTCGACCATCAGGTGGATGATCCCGGTCGGGTTGGGGAACGGGGTGAACGCCAGCGAGTGGTGCCGCGGGTTGCAGCCGAGGAACCGCAGCCACGCGGGCTCGCCGTCGGCCGGTCGGCCCACGATCTCCGGCGGCAGGCTCATCGAGTCACGCAGCGTGAACCCCAGGACGTCACGGTAGAACTCGAGCGCCGCGGTCTCGTCCGGGGTGGACAGGACGATGTGGCCCGCACCCTGGTCGCCGGTGACGAACTCGTGCCCGTACGGCGTCGGGATGCGACGGTGCTGCAGCGCGATGGTGTGGTAGATCTCCAGCGTGAACCCGGCCGGGTCCTGACAGGTGATCAGCCCCCGCACCTTGCGGTCGCGCGCCACCTCGGCCGGGGCGTCCTCCCAGGGCACACCGGCCGCGTCGAGGCGCCGCTTGACGTCCTCGAACTCGCCCTCGTTCGCACACTCCCAGCCCACCGCGGAGAGCGTGTCCTCCTCGCCGGGGACGATGATCCACCGGTGCGGATGATCGTCCATGCGGAAGTAGAGCGACTCGGGATCATCGCCCGATCCCACCACGAAACCCAGCACCTTCGTGCCGTACTCGTGCCAGGCGGCCATGTCCGTGGCGAAGACCCGGACATACCCGAAATTGCTGATCGCCATAATTGCCAGTCCTTTCGATCCGTGAGGCGGATCAGACCATCGAGTCGGTGACCTTTTCGCCGAACTCGTTCTGCCCATACATGATGTACGCCTTGGTGGCCTCGTTGGCGGCGTGGACCCGCCCGGCGTTGGCATCCCGCCAGAATCGCTGGATCGGCGAGGTCTCCTCCAGGGCGCGGGCCCCGGAGTTCTGGAACAGCAGACCGATGGCGTCGATCGACCGCTGCGTGGCCCGGACCTGGTCGCGGCGGGCGCGCGTGCGGAGCTCCATGTCCGGGTACCCGCCGGCGGTGATGATGTCCTGCTCCTCGCGCACGTTGCGCATGAGCTGCAGCCACGCCGCGTCGATGTCACCGGCCGCCTCGGCCAGGCGCACCTTGGCGAACGGATCGTCCTTGACCGCGGTGCCGAACGCGGCGCGCACGCGCTCACGCTGGTGCCCGCGGTGCACCTCGTAGCAGCCGAACGCCATGCCGACGATCGGCGTCGAGATGGTGGTGGGGTGGATGGTGCCCCACGGCATCTTGTAGATGGGGTTGGTGTTGACCTCGAGCCCGGGGCTCTTGGTGGCCGCCATGAGACCGAAGGACAGTACGCGGTGCTCCGGGATGAGTGCGTCCTTGACCAGGATGTCGTTGGAGCCGGTGCCCTTGAGCCCGGCGACGTGCCAGACATCGAGGATCTCGTACTGGGACTTCTCGACCAGGAACGTGCAGAAGTCGACCATCTTGCCGTTGTCGTCGAGCACCGGGCCGCCCACGAAGACCCAGTCGGCGTGGTCGGAACCCGAGGACCAGGACCACTTGCCGTTGAGCACCAACCCGTCGGCGGTCTTCTTCGCCGCACCCATCGGCGCGTACGAGGACGAGATCCGCACCGTCGGGTCCTCGCCCCACACGTCCTCCTGCGCCTGCTGCGGGAAGAGCGCGAGGTGCCAGTTGTGGATACCGAGGATGCTCGCGCACCACCCGGTGGACGGGCACGCCGTCGCGATGGTCTTGACCGCCGTGTAGAAGGTCTCCATGTCCGCCTCGTACCCGCCCCACTGGGCTGGCTGGCACAGCTTGAAGAAGCCGGCCTCGTCGAGTTCCGCGATGTTCTGGGGATGGACCTTGCGCAGGTCCTCCGTCTCCTGGGCCCGCTCGGCGAAACCGGGCAGCAGAGCCGTGATGCGGTCGATGACCTCGTGGGAGGCGTACTCGCTCATGTGAACCTCTCTGGCGTTCGTGGGGGTGATGCGGACTAGACTAGAACACGTTACAGTTTTGCACCAGGCAACCGCCGCCGAGCAAGAGCTTCTGGCACCCTGTGCCAGCACTTACGCACCCTGGTTGTGGCCTGCCCGCCCATTCTATAACCTGTTCTCATCCGGCTCACGCCCCTCAGGAGGAATCATGACCGCACCCGGCTCAGCCCCCGGAGCCGCCCGCGAGATCGATACCGGCAAGGCCCGGGATCGATATGCACGCGGCTGGCACTGCATCGGCACCGTCAAGGAGTTCTCCGACGGCAAGCCCCACTCCATCCACGCCTTCGGCACCAAGCTCGTGGTGTGGGCCGACGACGAGGGCGAGATCAAGGTCCTCGACGCGTACTGCCGCCACCTGGGCGGCGACCTGTCCGACGGCTCGATCAAGGACGGCAACATCGCGTGCCCGTTCCACGACTGGCGCTGGGGTGGCGACGGCAAGTGCAAGGGCATCCCCTACGCCAAGCGCGTTCCCCTGCGCGCCAAGACCCGCGCGTGGATCACCAACGTCCAGTCCGGCCAGGTCTTCGTCTGGCACGACCACGAGGGCAACCCGCCCCTCGAGCAGGACGCCATCCCGGTGATCGCCGAGTACGACACCGGTGAGTGGACCGACTGGGAGTGGAACCGCCTCGTCATCGAGGGCTCCAACTGCATGGAGATCGTCGACAACGTCGTCGACATGGCCCACTTCTACTACATCCACTTCGCGTTCCCGACGTACTTCAAGAACGTCTTCGAGGGCCAGACGGCGACCCAGTACCTCAACACCAAGGGCCGTCCGGACCACGACCCGTCCGGCGGCAAGTACGGCGACACCCTCCTGGAGTCCGAGGCCTCGTACTTCGGCCCCGCATACATGATCAACCCCCTCAAGCAGATGTACGGCGACTTCGTCACCGACGCGATCCTCATCAACTGCCACTACCCGACCGACCAGAACTCGTTCGTGCTCATGTACGGACTCTCGGTGAAGAAGCCGCAGGGCTTCGACGACGAGACGTCGGCGAAGATGGCGGCGAAGATCGCGACCTTCTTCGGCGAGGGCTTCCTCCAGGACGTCCGGATCTGGCAGCGCAAGTCCTCGATCGCCAACCCCCTCCTCTGCGAGGAGGACGGCCCCGTCTACCAGCTCCGCCGCTGGTACGAGCAGTTCTACGTGGACCGCGACAAGGTCGAGCCCGAGATGCAGGAGCGTTTCGAGTTCGAGGTCGACACCACCGCGGCCAACCAGTACTGGGAGAGCGAGGTCGCCGAGAACATGCGCAAGCAGGCGGCGGGCGAGGCGGAGATCTCCGACGAGCAGACCCAGTACACCGGCATGGCCGAGGTCGCCGGCGAGGCGGGCGCGGCCCCGTCGAAGAACTGATGTTCAAGAAGAACGATTCGCGGCGCGCGCCCACCTGGGACGAGACCGACCCGGCGCGCGCCGCGCGGCTCCACGAGTACACCGACCTGGATCGCGAGACCTACACGCGGGCCGGCTTCCAGCCCGTCGAGTGCCGCAGGTGTGGCACCAGCGTGGCCGTGCGCAAGAACAGCGAGAAGCACACCTCGATCCAGTGGACGGAGGGCGGCGACCGTAACTGCCCAGTCCTCAACGAGTGGCGCGAGGGTGGTGCACGGCCCGATGGCGAGGACACGTGCCCCCGGATGCTCGCGAGCATCCGCTACGCCTACGCCGAGGGTCTGCTGACCATCGCCGAGGGCGTCGACCCGGCCGACGACGAGCACATGGTGAACCCGCTCTACGTCCCCGAGTAACACCCCGACGTCCGGCGACTTCCCCGAGGAGAGAACAGCCCGGAGGAGGTCGCCGTCGTCTGGGACAGTGCGCAGAAACCCGTCCGCGCGTATCCAAGCGATAGGCTCCCGATCCATGACCGAAAATCCCCCGCTCGGCTCCTTCGTGCGCGAGCTCACGATCGCCGAGGTGATCGAGGAGACCGCCGAAGCCAAGTCGATCGTCTTCGACATCCCCGCCGGCTGCGAGGACGACTTCCGGTACACCCCCGGACAGTTCCTCACCCTGCGAGTTCCCAGTGAGCGGACCGGATCCGTCGCGCGCTGCTACTCCCTGTCGAGCTCCCCCACCGAGGACGCCCGGCTCAAGGTGACCGTCAAGCGCACGATCGACGGATACGGGTCCAACTGGCTGTGCGACAACGCCGAGGCCGGTATGAGCATGCACGTGCTCGCCCCGTCCGGCATCTTCACGCCCAAGAATCTCGACCAGGACTTCATCCTCCTGGCCGCGGGTTCGGGCGTGACCCCCGTGATGTCGATCCTCAAGTCGGCCCTCGCCCAGGGCACCGGCCACATCGTCATGGTTTATGCGAACCGCGACGAGAAGTCGGTCATCTTCAAGGACGAGCTGCAGCGCCTCCAGCGGGAGAACCCCGACCGCCTCACCGTTCTCCACTGGCTCGAGTCGGTCTCCGGCATCCCCACCGCGGAGATGATCGGCAACCTCCTCCAGCCCGTCGCGACCAAGCGGCACTCCTACATCTGCGGACCGGCGCCGTTCATGGAGACCGTCAAGGACGGGCTCCGCCGCTCGGGCGCCGACATGCACTTCATCCACACCGAGGTGTTCTCCTCGATCGAGGGCGACCCGTTCGCCGAGATCGTCATCGACGAGTCGGCCGACGAGGACGGCGCCGGCCCGGCGACCGCGATCGTCGAGCTCGACGACGAGGTCCACGAGGTCTCCTGGCCCCGCAAGACCCCGCTCCTCGACGTCCTGCTCTCCAAGGGGATCAAGGCACCGTTCTCCTGCCGGAAGGGCGAGTGCTCGGCGTGCGCCTGCATCCTCGAGTCCGGTGAGGTCGAGATGATGCACAACGGGATCCTCGACCCCGAAGAAGTGGAAGAGGGATACGTCCTGAGCTGCCAACTCCTCCCCAAGACCGACCGCGTCGAGGTGTCGTACTCCGAGTGAGCCCGCTCGGAATCCAGCCGGGGCTGGCAGACTCGGTGGCGTGACCAGCCCCGTCGTCGCCTTCACCTCCAGGTACGGCTCCACCCGGCGCTACGCCACCGCGCTCGGGAGGCGACTCGGCGCGCCCGCGGTCGAGCTCACCGACCTCGCCCCCGCATCCGACGCCGACCCGCTGATCCTGCTCGCGCCCGTCTACGCGACCCGGATCCTCGGGCGACGTCGGATCATCCGGGCTATCCGCTCGGCTCCCGGGCGGGTCGCCCTCGTCGTCGTCGCGCTCTCCCCCGCGGACGACCCCGGGCGCGGCTCCCTCTCCGCCCGCCTGATCACCGCCACCGGCCGGGCCGTCACCACCTTCCACGTCCGAGGTGACCTCGACCCAGCCCGGCTCAACTGGGTCGACCGCACCCTCATGGCCGCGCTCCGCCGCCAGTTGCGCAGGACCCCCGACACGCCCGCCGCGCGGATGCTGTTGTCCGGCGAGCCCCTGCACTTCGTCGACGAGACGGCCCTCGACCCGGTCGTGGCCTGGGCGGACGGCGGCGACACCGCCCCCTGAACCGCCAGCAGCCGCGCATTCCGGGGGTCATCCGGGGCGCGCGGCTGCAGGCCGGGAGGATCAGGCGTTCGCACGCTCCTTCTGGATCTCCAGCGCGATGTCGATGAGCTGGTCCTCCTGGCCGCCCACGAGTCGACGCTCACCGGCGCGGAGGAGGATCTCCGAGGCCGGCACGTCGTACCGCTGCGCGTGGCCCTCGGCGTGCTTCATGAAGGACGAGTAGCAGCCGGCGTAGCCGAGCATCATGGCCTGGCGGTCGACGACGCACTCGCTCGGCATGAGCGGGCGCACCACGTCCTCCGCGGCGTCGGCGATCTTGAAGAAGTCGACGCCGGTGGTGATGCCGAGCTTGTCGCACACGCCGACCAGTGCCTCGACGGGCGTGTTGCCCGCGCCGGCGCCGAACCGACGGGTGGAGCCGTCGATCTGCTGGGCGCCCGCGCGGATGGCCATGATGGAGTTGCCCACGCCGATGTCGAGGTTCTCGTGGCCGTGGAAGCCGACCTGGGCGTCGTCACCGAGCTCGGCGACGAGAGCCGAGACGCGGTCGGAGACCTGGTCCATCACCAGGGCGCCGGCGGAGTCGACGATGTAGACGCACTGGCAGCCGGCGTCGGCCATGATCCGCGCCTGCCCCGCCAGCACCTCGGGCGGCTGGGTGTGCGCCATCATGAGGAAGCCGACGGTCTCCAGGCCGAGGTCGCGCGCGTACCCGAAGTGCTGGATGGAGACGTCGGCCTCCGTGCAGTGGGTGGCCACGCGGCAGATCGACCCGCCGTTGTCCCGGGCCTGGAGGATGTCGTCCTTGATACCCAGGCCGGGCAGCGTGAGGAACGCGATCTTGGCCTGCTTTGCGGTCTCGGCCGCGACCTTGATGAGGTCCTGGTCGTACGACTTGGCGAAGCCGTAGTTGAAGGAGGCGCCGCCGAGGCCGTCGCCGTGGGTGACCTCGATGACCGGGACGCCGGCGCCGTCGAGCGCGGCGACGACGTTGCGAACGTCCTCGACGGAGAACTGGTGCCGCTTGTGGTGCGAACCATCGCGGAGCGAGGAGTCGGTGATGCGGATGTCGAGCTCGGCGCTATAGGCGCGGGCGTGGGCGTTGTGCGGGTTGGTCGTATCCATGTCTGTCACACTCCGAGCTTGGTCTTGGCGATGTCCTCGCCGACCTTGGTGGCGGCGGCGGTCATGATGTCGAGGTTGCCGGCGTACGGCGGCAGGAAGTCTCCGGCGCCCTCGACCTCGACGAAGATCGCGACGCGGGCCATACCGCCGGTGATCTCGGTGGGAGGGTCGAACTGCGGCTCCTGGAGTAGGCGGTAACCCGGCACGTACTCCTGGATCTCCTTCTCCCGCGTGCGGATGGCGGTGGTGATGAGGTCGTGGTCCGCATCCTCGGGGATGGCGCAGAAGATCGTGTCGCGCATGATCATCGGCGGCTCGGCCGGGTTGAGGATGATGATGGCCTTGCCGCGCTTGGCGCCGCCGACCTGCTCGATCGCCAACTTGGTGGTCTCGGTGAACTCGTCGATGTTGGCGCGGGTGCCCGGGCCGGCCGACTCGGAGGACACGGAGGCGACGATCTCGGCGTATACCACGGGCACAACCGAGGACACGGCGTGGACCATCGGGATGGTGGCCTGGCCGCCGCAGGTGACCATGTTGTGGTTGGGGGCGTCGACGTGCTCGTGGAGGTTCGCCGGCGGGATGACCATCGGGCCGACCGCGGCCGGGGTGAGGTCGATGGCGATGATGCCGGCCTCTTCGTACTTGGGCGCGTAGGCCTTGTGCACGTACGCGCTGGTGGCCTCGAACAGCAGGTCGGGCTTCTCGCCACCGGCCTCGATGGAGGCGAGCAGCTCGTCGGCGCCGCCCGCCATGCAGGTGAGGCCGTGGTCGGCGGCGCGCTTCATGCCCTCGGACTCGGCGTCGATGCCGATCATCCATTTGGGCTCGATGTACTCGCTGCGCTCGAGCTTGTACATGAGGTCGGCTCCGATGTTGCCGGACCCCACGATCGCGGCGGTGAGCTTGGTCTTGTCTGTCATGACGGAAGTGTCGCGCGGGCGGGCTCGCGGGACAACAGGTTGTGCCACTCAGTGAAATCGCGGCACTCCAGGGCGGTGCACGCCGGCACTCAGGCCGGCCGTGCGCGCGCCCGGGCCGCGCCCGGAGGGTTCGTGAGGTGACCGTCTGCGCTGATGAGCCGGTCGGCGAAGGCGTTCCACTCGCGTTCCCGTATGGCGTCGCGCGCACGGGCCAAGGGGCCCTTGGGTCTGGTGCGGTGTTGGTGTCCGGTGTCGGTGAGGATGATCAGTTCGCCGAGTGGGCCGGGCCTGTAGGCGTTGGTCCCGAACGTCTTCTCCCGGTGGTGTTTCCGACACAGGCAGACGAGGTTCCACTCGGTGGTCGGCCCGCCGAGTTCGGGATCCTTCGTGTTGAACGCGATCACATGGTCCACGTCACAGTCCTCCGCGGGAACCGAACACCCCGGATGTCGGCAGGTGCCGTCGCGCATGCGGATGCGCTCCGCCATCGCGGGGGTGATCAGGTAGCGCAGGGCGTGTTCCGGGGAGTCGAGCACGCCGGGGGCGGGGTCGACGAGTTCGAACCGCACGCGTGCGTCGGCGCCCTCCAGCAACTGCTGGCACAACCAGGAGTAACTGCTGTATGCGCCGTGCACGAATTCCACGCGGTTGGGCAGCCCCTGCGCGGCCGCGGCGATCACGCTCACCCGGATCGGCCGGCCGGCTGCGGCGGCGTTACCGAGCGACGGCCTGGGCATGTCCGCACCCACGGTGACCTCACCCAGCTCGATCGATCCGTCGTCCCCCGGGCCGGAGTCCGTCCCGCCGGCGTCGGCGGGCGCCGGGGCCG
>NZ_JAALDT010000180.1:0-2480 GCF_014144995.1 Dietzia sp. DQ11-71
CTGCTTCCACTCGCCGACGGTGACCTGGCGGGTGGCGACCTCACCGCCGGGGATCCACACCCGGTGGCGGGGACGCTCGTTGTCATAGGAGAACGCGGGGCCTGCGGCGGTGGCGGGGCTTGCGGCGGTGGCGCCCGAGCCGTCCCCGACGTCGGAGTCGCCGGGAGCCGGGGCGCCGACCTGCGCGACCCCCTCGGCGACGGCGAGCCACTCGGTCTCCCCCGGCGCCGCTCCTGCCGGGTCCGCCGCCCTGTGGACGTAGACCGGGTCGGTCGGGTTGTGCGAGAAGAGGTGCTTGATGTCCATGAGCAGCAACTCCTGGTGCTGTTGCTCGTGATGGCAGCCCAGCTCCAGCAGTTCGAGGCCACGCTCGTCGACCCGGCCCGCCTCGAGGGCGTCGACGACGGCCTCGTCGATGCGGGCGCGGAAGTCCCCGATCTCCGCCACCGACGGGCGGGTGATGAGCCCGCGCTGCGGCCGCGGCTGCCGTGGGCCGACCGCCTCGTAGTACGAGTTGAACAGGAAGCGGAACACCGGCTCCGGCGAGGTGTAGCCCGGCAGCCGACCCAGCACGAACTCCTCGAAGAACCACGTGGTGTGCGCCCGGTGCCACGCTGCGGGACTGGCGGCGGTCATCGACTGGGGGATCTGGTCCTCCGGGCTGAGCCGGGACGCGAGCAGGTCGGTGAGCCCCCGGACCTGCTGGAACTTCTCGACCACGCTCTCGGCGCGGTCGGTGGTGGCGACGGTTCCGGCTGTCATGGCTTCCCCCGTGGGTTGTGGTCGACGGCAGGCGGTCCGCGCCGACGGACCCCTCGGCCCCCGACGCTGACCGCCACCCTAACCACGGTGTGGCCGCCGTCCCACCGATCCGGCCGTGCCCGGATGAACGGCGGCGATGCCTACCGGAACGGGAGCGGGCCCGGCTTCCCGGCACGCTCGGCGGCGATGTTGCGTCGCTCGTGCTCGAGCAGCCGCAGCCGGTACTCGGGGCAGTTCCCCATGCCGCCATCGGCGCGGATCACCCGGTGGACGGGGATGACGAACGGCACCGGCACCAGCGTGCACAGCCGGCCGACGCGACGGGCGTTGCGTGGCCGGCCGGCGTCGATACTGACCTGGCCGTAGCTGGAGGTCTCGCCGTAGGGGATGTGCTGGATCTCGCGGTAGACCTCACGTGAGAATTCATCGTGGACCCCGGCCGCCGCCCAGTCCAGCGGGACGTCGAACCCGCGGAGCCTCCCGGCCAGGTAGTCCTCCACCTGTTCCGCGAGGCGGGCGAGGTGCTCCGCCGCGGCGCCGGGCTCGGGATCGCGGTCCTCGTCGTCGTCGTGATGTTTCACGTTGAACCAGGTCGCGGCGGCATCCCTGTGGTCGAGCTGGTCTGCGTCGAGCTGGTCCGCGTCCACCTGGACGAGGCGCGCGATGCCGTCGGGCGTGGCCTCGACGAGCATCAGCCCGGCCGCGGTGGCGAGTACGCGCGTCACGCCGCCGGGCGTCCGGGGCGCGGGCGCGCTCACACGGGTCCCACTCACACCAGGCCCACTCACACTGGGCCCACTCACACCACGCTCGGGCGGTCCGGGTTGGTGACGTCGGCGTCGGCGGTGTCGAGCTTCTCGAACAGGGCGTCGGCGCCGTCGCGACCGATGGCGGACATCTCCGCGGTGGTGATCGGCACGGCCTGCAGCCGCGTGAGCAGGGGGCCGGTGCCGTCGGGGCCGCCGGTCTCGTCGACCACCTGCAGGTCGGGCCACAGGAACGGCGGCGTGAGGACCAGGTGCTCGCACGTGCGGCCGGGATCGACCAGGCCGACCGCGTTGGGGATCACCGCGCCGGGCGCCACGTGGATGGAACCGGTGGCCACGGCGAGCGCGCACGCGTCCAGGACGTCGGCCATGGCGCGGTGACCGGTGCGGCCGACGGTGACGAACTCGGAGCGGATGTGTCGCCCCTCGGGCGTGGTGACGTTGGTGGGGAGCTCGCGGGCGCCCACGGTGGCGTAGGTGGAGAAGCCGGGCGCGGGAACGTCGTCGACGACGACGATGTCGCAATGCCACTCCGTTGTCTGACCCTCCTCATCCGGCTCGGTCTCGTGCGGATAGCGCAGGACGCGGACCGATTCCTTGTGGCCGAGGATGCCCTCGAGGCCGGAGAGATCGGCCGTGTCCGGGCCGGGGAGGTTGTTCTCGTTACTCATGCAAGGGCTCGCAGTCGCGGTTCGAGGTCGGAATTGAAGAGGTCGAGGAAGCGTTTCTGATCGTGGCCGGGGGCGTGGAAGACCAGGTGGTTCAGGCCCGCGTCGACGTATTTTTTGACCTGCTCGACGGCCTCGTCGGGGTCCGAGGCGACGATCCACCGCTTGGCGACCTGCTCGATCGGCAACTCATCCGCGAGGCGCTCCATCTCCCGCGGCGAGTCCACCGAGTGCTTCTGCTCCGATGTCAACGACAGCGGGGCCCAGAAGCGGCAGTTCTCCA
>NZ_JAALDT010000181.1:0-11312 GCF_014144995.1 Dietzia sp. DQ11-71
CGAACTCGTCGATCGCGGCCGGGCTGAGCGCGGCCACCCCGTCGTCGCCGAACGGGATCCCGACCTCGGAGGAGAAGAGCACGGCCGGCGCGAGCTTGCCCAGCCCCTGCCCGAGCTGCATGCCGAAGCCCATGCCGCCCATCTGGTCGAGCATGCCGAGCAGCGGGCCGGCGAGTTGGCGGGCCTCCTCGGGCATGGCGCCCTTGGTGGCCGAGTTCATCTGTTCGGCGACGGGCGTGCAGATCTTCTCCCAGGTGGGCAGGGAGTGCTCGACCCACTGCTGGGGCGTCCACACTTCGGTGCGGTGCACTCCGGAGGGGAACTGGGTGGTCTCGTCGAGCCACAGTTCCGCCAGGCGGACCGATTCCTGCGCGGCGGTGCGCGAGGCGTCGGTGATCACGGGCGTGCGACCGAGGGACTGGAGGGCGACCGTCCGCGCCAGTTGGTAGTTGACGGGCCCCGAGCTCCCCGGGCCGGACATGGCCGACCCCATGGAGCCGAGCATCTGTCCGAACTGGGAGAGCATCTGGCCGAAGTTGCCGAACTGCGAGGGGTCGAAGCCGCCGGGACCGCCGGGACCGCCGGGACCGCCCTGGCCGCGGTCGCGGTCGTCGTCGCGCCCGTCGTCGTCGGAAGCGGAGAAACCGAAGGGCTGGTTCATGCCACAACGGTACAGCGTGCAGGGGGTGGGGGGTCCGGCCGCGACGCGGCCGGCAGCGGGTGCGGTCTACCCTTGCCCCGTGAGTCGTCGCCTGTTCACCGTTCTCGCCGCGCTGGTACCGGCGGTGCTGCTGCTCGTCCTGGCGACGTCGGCCACCGTCCCCCTGGTGTCGATGGGGCCCGGACCCACCTACGACACCTTCGGCACGGCCGAAGTGGAGACGGAGGACGGCGACACGGAGCGGGTTCCGGTGGTCGACGTGGCGGGCAGGGAGGCGGACGAGACCGCCGGGTCCCTGTTCATGACGACGGTGGCGGTCCGCGACCGGCTGACGCTGCTCGACGCGATGCGGTTCTGGGTGGATCCGGCGCAGGTGGTGGTACCGCGCGACCAGGTGTTCCCGCCGGACCGGTCACGCGACGAGGTGCGCGAGTCCAACGCCGCGGAGATGGTCGGTTCGGAGAACTCCGCCGAGGCCGCCGCCTACCGGTTCCTGGGGATCCCCATGCAGCCGCGCGTCGAGGGGGTGGAGCCGGACGGTGCCGCCGCCGGGCGCCTGCGCCCGGGCGACGTGTTGACCTCCATCGACGGGGAATCCGTCGACGACGCCACGGCCGTGGTGGAGCGGGTCGGTGAGCGCCGCGCGGGTGACGAGGTCCGCATCGGGTTCACCCGTGACGGGCGTGAGGAGACGACGACGGCGACGTTGCAGTCCGCCGGACCGGACGGCGATCCCGAACAGGGCCGACTGGGCATCCTGGTCGGCGACACCCCGGCGGACGGCACCGACGTCGACATCACGGTGGACCCCGCGGTGGGCGGCCCCTCGGCGGGCCTGGTGCTGGCCGTCGCGATCGTCGACAAGCTGTCGCCGGGTGAGGCGACCGGGGGGACGCGGGTGGCGGGGTCGGGCACCATCCGTCCCGACGGGACGGTGGGGCCCATCGGCGGTATCCGGCACAAGATCCGGGCGGCCCACGACGCGGGGGTGAGCGAGTTCCTGGTCCCCGCGGCCAACTGTGCGGAGGCTGTGCAGGGCCCGCCGGAGGGCGTCCGGCTGATCGAGGTGGAGACGTTGGAGGGCGCGCTGGAGGCGCTGGAGACGGCGGCCTCCGGGGGCCAGCCACCGACCTGCGGCTGAGGCACGGCTTTTCCGTAAGGTGGGGGTCACGAGCATGTCCGCCCCAGCAGTGCAGGAGCTTTCCAGGTGTCCGTCCGCCCACCCGGCAATTCCCCCGGTCGGCCGATCGCGATCTCTCGTCGCGGTCGGGCCGTCGCCGTCGCCGTCGTCGTCCTCATCCTCCTCATCCAGGTCCTGCCCAGACTGAACACCGCGTACACGGACTGGCTGTGGTTCGGCAGTGTCGATGCCACCAGCGTGTTCCGGACCGAGTTGCTGGCGCGGCTCGGTCTTTTCGTGGCGGTCGCCCTCCTGGTCGGCCTGGCGGTGGGCGCCGGCATTCTGCTGGCCTACCGGTATCGCCCGGTGTTCCTGGCGCAGGTTGGCATGCCGGACGCGCTGTCCCGCTACCGGGCGGCCATGGGGGCCTCGCCCGGCAGGACCGTGCTCTGGATCCCGGTCGTCCTGGCGATCCTGGCCGGGTCGGTCGCACAGACCGGGTGGCAGACCGTGCTGGCGTTCTTCAACTCGACGCCGTTCGGTGAGACCGACCCCCAGTTCGGTCTGGACATCTCCTTCTACGCCTTCGAGCTCCCGATGTGGCGCGCGATCGTCACCTGGCTCATGGTGGCCGTCGTGCTGGCCTTCCTGGCCAACCTGTTCACCCACTACCTCTTCGGCGGACTGCGTCCCGGCGCCCGCGAGGGCGCCCTCACCCGCGCCGCCCGGATCCAGCTGGTGACGCTCGCCGGGCTGTTCGTGCTGGCCAAGGCCGCCGCGTACTGGCTGGATCGCTACGAGCTGTTGTTCAGCGAGAACAGCACGTTCACCGGCGCCAGCTACACCGACGTCAACGCCCTGATGCCGGCGAAGATCTTCATGTTCTCGGTGGCGCTGGTGTGCGCGGCCGCGTTCTTCTCCGCCATCGTGATCAGGGATCTGCGGATCCCCGCGCTGGCCACCGTCCTGTTGCTGTTCTCCGCGCTCGTGGTGGGGTCGGCGTGGCCGCTGGCCGTCGAGCAGTTCTCGGTGAAGCCCAACCGTGCCGAGAAGGAACGGGAGTACATCGCGCGGAACATCGACGCGACACGCGCCGCGTACGACATCGGTGAGGAGCGGGTCACCTACATCGACAACTGGGGGGCGGCCGATCCGAACCCCCGCGACGCGGCCTCGGATCTCACGACACTGTCCAACGTCCGCGTGCTCGACCCGAACGTCCTGGCGCCGACGTTCACCCAGCTACACCAGTTGCGCAACTTCTACGGTTTCCCCGAGACGCTGGGCATCGACCGCTACACGATCGACGGCGAGATGCGGGACTTCCTCGTGGCCGCGCGTGAGCTCAACCCCGAGTCCCTGCAGGCCAACCAGCGGGACTGGATCAACCGCCACACGGTGTACACGCACGGCAACGGGTTCGTGGCCGCACCGGCCAACCGGGTCAATGAGATCGCCGACGACGCCGGCTCGGACCGCGGCGGCCTGCCGAATTTCCAGGTCTCCGACCTCGAGGCGATCTCCAGTGGTCAGGAGATGATGATCCCGGTGACCCAGCCGCGGACCTACTTCGGTCCGCTCATCGCGCAGGCGGACCCCGACTACGCCATTGTGGGGGACAACGGCGACGGGCCCCGTGAGTACGACACCGACACCGAGCAGTACACCTACACCGGCGAGGGCGGTGTCCCCGTCGGTGGCTGGGTCAACCGGATCGCCTACTCGCTCAAGTTCGCCGAGCGCAACATCCTGTTGTCCAGCATCCTCGGGGACGACTCGAAGATCATCTACGACCGCGACCCGCGGGACCGGGTGCAGAAGGTGGCCCCGTGGCTGACCACGGACACCAACACCTATCCGGCGGTGATCGACGGCCGTATCAAGTGGATCGTCGACGGGTACACGACGCTCAAGACCTACCCGTACGCCGAGCTCAGCTCGCTGGAGGCCATGACCTCGGACTCGCTCAACGACGCGAACGGCCGGGTCCTGCCGGACGAGGAGGTCTCCTACATCCGCAACTCGGTCAAGGCGACCGTCGACGCGTACGACGGTACCGTCGACCTGTACGCGTTCGACGAGTCGGACCCCGTGCTGCAGACGTGGATGAAGGCACTGCCGGACATCGTCCAGCCACGCGAGGCGATCTCCGAGGAGTTGGAGGAGCACCTGCGCTACCCGGAGGACCTGTTCAAGGTGCAGCGTGAGCTGCTGGCGAAGTACCAGGTCGACGACCCGGGTCAGTTCTTCACCAATGACGCCTTCTGGTCGGTGCCGTCCGATCCCACGGTGACCTCGTCGATCCAGAACCCGCAGGGTCCGCCCGTGGGCGGACCCGCCGGTGGTCCGGCCGGCAGCCCCGCCGGTGGTCCCGCCGGTGCCCAGACCGTCGACCGTGACGGGCCGGCCCAGCCGCCGTACTACGTGGTGGCCTCCGATCCGACCGACCCGGAGTCCGACGAGCCGTCGTTCCAGCTCATCTCGGCGTTCCGCGGCTATGAGCGTGAGTTCCTCGCCGCGCACATGTCGGCGAGCTCGGACCCCGAGACCTATGGGCAGATCACGGTGCGGGTCCAGAGGCCGACAGAGCCGCTGGCGCAGGGGCCCAACCAGGCGCAGGACATCATGATCGCCTCGCCGGCGATCGCCGAGGACCGGCGACTGTGGGGTGAGACCGCCGAGATCACGGAGGGCAACCTCCTGGCGCTGCCGTTGGCGGACGACTCGGTGCTCTACGTGGAGCCGATCTACACCCAGCGCAAGGACCAGGACTCCGCCTTCCCGAGGCTTCTGCGCGTGATGGTCTCGTACGACCGGGCGGTGGGTTACGCGCCCACGCTGTACGAGGCGCTGCGACAGGTCGGGATCGAGGCAGACCCGGACGTCGTGCGGATCGACGAGAGCGGGGAGGCGGAGGCCGAGGCAGAGGAAGGCGCCGCCCGGCCCGCCGAGGGCGCCGCCCCGCGACCGTCGTCGCCGGCCACCGGGGGAGGCGCTGACGACTCCGAGCGGGCAGCCGCCGTGCGCGAGCTCAACTCGGCGCTGAACGCGGTCCGCTCGGCCCAGAGCGGGGGAGACCTCTCCGATCTGGGGCAGGCGCTCGAGGACCTGCAGGCCGCCGTCGACGCCTATCAGGGCCTGGGGAACTGAGTTGACCTGCGGCGATGGGTGCGGGGGTGTGAGTTACGTCATCTTCTAGTCGTCGAGCGTCCACCGATTTGCAATGTCCGGTGAATGGCACGTAGTGTCATAGACGCAAACGACGCGGGGTGGAGCAGCTCGGTAGCTCGCTGGGCTCATAACCCAGAGGTCGCAGGTTCAAATCCTGTCCCCGCTACCACGCACCAGGCCCGGTTCCCGAGAGGGAGCCGGGCCTGAGGTCATTTCTGGAGTTGTCTCGCTCGGGTATGCCGGCGCCGTGGTCGGGAGTGCGGACAACGTAGCTGCCTCCGGAGCGATCGTCGCGCCTGTCCGTATGTTCCGCCCCACGCAGCGGGCCGGTCCTCGTATGGTGGACAGGTGTCTGTTCGCATGTCCGATGCGGCCACGACGACGCCCGTGACGGCAGGAGAGCCCCATGACCACTTCACTCGACCGCGATGCCCTACTGATCGGCACCCAGTGGCGTTCCCCCGCCACCGATGACGTGATCGAGGTAATCAGCCCGCACACCGAGGAGGTCGTCGCCCGCGTGCCCGAGGGCTCGGTGGCGGACATGGACGCCGCGGTGGCCGCCGCGCGCGAGGCCTTCGACCACGGCCCGTGGCCCCGCATGAGCCCCGACGAGCGGATCGAGGTCGTCGCCAGGCTGTCCGCCCTGTACGCGGCGCGGCTCGACGACATGGCGACCGTCATCTCCACGGAGATGGGTTCCCCGATCTCGTTCAGCAAGCTCGCCCAGGCGCCCGCCCCGTGGATGCAGATCGAGGCCTTCCTCACCATCGCGCGTGAATTCCCGTGGGAGGAGACCCGCCCCGGCGTCCTCGGCGGGGAGGTGCTGGTGCGACACGAGCCCGTGGGCGTGGTCGCGGCGATCCCGCCGTGGAACGTCCCCCAGTTCACGGTCCTGTCGAAGCTGATCCCGGCGCTGCTGACGGGATGCACGATCGTGATCAAGCCGGCGCCGGAGACGCCGCTGGACACCTACCTGCTGGGCGAACTGCTCATCGAGGCGGGCGTGCCCGAGGGCGTCGTGAGCATCGTCGCCGGCGGCCGCGAGGTGGGCGAGCACCTGGTGCGGCACCCCGCGATCGACAAGGTGGCGTTCACCGGATCCACCGCGGCGGGCCGGAGAATCGGCGCGATCTGCGGCGAGCAGCTCAAGCGCTGCTCCCTCGAGCTGGGCGGCAAGTCCGCGGCGATCGTGCTCGACGACGCGGACCTGACGACCGTGGTCGAGGGGCTCAAGTTCGTGGGCGTGATGAACTCCGGCCAGGCGTGCGTGGCACAGACCAGGGTGCTGGTGAGTCGCGACCGCCACGACGAGGTGGCACAGGCGCTGGCCGACGGCATCGGGTCGATGATGGTGGGGGACCCGCTCGACCCGGCCACGGAGATCGGGCCGATGGTCGCCCGTCGCCAGCAGGAGCGGGTGAACTCCTACATCGAGATCGGGCAGCAGGAGGGTGCGACGCTGCTCGCCGGGGGCTCCGACCGCCCCGACGGCCTGGACACCGGCTGGTACGTACGACCCACGGTCTTCGGTGGCGTCGACAACTCGATGCGCATCGCGCAGGAGGAGATCTTCGGCCCCGTCATCTCCGTGATCGCCTACGACGACGTCGACGACGCCGTCCGGATCGCCAACGACTCCGAGTACGGACTGGCGGGCACCGTGTGGACCGCCGACCGAGAGGCGGGGCTGGGCGTCGCGCGACGGGTCCGGACCGGCACGTACGGCGTGAACACCTACACGATGGATTTCTCCGCCCCGTTCGGCGGCTTCAAGGCCTCCGGGGTGGGGCGCGAGTTCGGCCCCGAGGGGTTGGCCCAGTACACCGAGCTCAAGTCCGTCTACCTGGAGCAGAGCTGACCATGGCGCGAGACGAGAGGACGACGGGCCTGTCAGTGTGCGATGCGGACCGGGTCCGCACCCTGACACTGGCGCGCACCGATGCCCTCAACGCCTTCAACGAGGCGCTGTACGACGCGGTCACCGAGGCGTTGCACGCCGCCGCGGCGGACCCCACGGTCGCGGTGGTCCTGCTCACCGGTGAGGGCCGGGCGTTCAGCGCGGGCACCGACCTGCTGGAGATGGGTGAGCGGATCACCAACCCCGATTTCGTCCCCGGCGAGCACGGATTCCTGGGTCTCGTGGACGCGCTCACCGGGTTCGACAAGCCGCTCGTCCTGGCGATCAACGGGCTCGGACTGGGTATCGGCATGACGATCATCGGGTTCGCCGACCTGGTGTTCATGGCCGACGACGCCCGGCTCAAGTGCCCGTTCACCCGCCTGGGAGTGGCGCCCGAGGCGGCGTCCAGCTATTTACTGCCGAGATTGATGGGTCGGCAGAACGCCGCGTGGGCCCTGCTGTCCTCGGAGTGGATCACGGCCCGCGAGGCCCACGAGATGGGACTGGTCTGGCGGCTGTGCGCCCCCGCTGAACTCCAGCAGGTCGCCGGCGAGCACGCCGCACGGTTGGCGCGGCTCCCGATCTCGAGTCTGCGGGCGGTCAAGCGGACGATGACCGAACCACTGACACGCCAGATCGCAGACGCCCGCGGACGGGAGAACCGGGCCTTCGCCGACCTCATGGGTGGACCGGCGAACGCGGAGGCGCTGGCGGCATTCGCCGAAGGGCGCACGCCGGACTTCGCCTCGTTGCCAGACGGGTCCTGACCCCGGCGCCTGCGACGATCCCGCGCCCGCCCGTCCTCGCCGGAGCCGTATGGCCCACCATGATGGCGTGACGCCCGATCAGGAGAGCCCCACCCGTCCGGTCGACGTGGTGGTGATCGGCGCCGGCCAGGCCGGACTGTCGGCCGGCTACCACCTCAGGCGGCGGGGGTTCGCGCCGGTCGGCCGTGCCGAGGCGGGGGACCGGACCTTCGTCATGCTCGACGCCGAGGACGCCCCCGGCGGGGCCTGGCGGCACCGCTGGGAATCCCTCACCATGAGCACGGTCAACGGCATCTTCGAACTGCCGGGCCGACCCGTCCCCGATGTCGACCGCACCGCCCCGAGTCGGGACGTCCTGCCGCCCTACTTCGCCGACTACGAAGATCGATTCGAGCTCGACGTCCGGCGGCCGGTCCGCGTGCGCTCGGTCCGCAGACCCACGCCCGGGCGGGACGGGCCGGAGTCCGACCACCTCGTCGTCGTCACCGATCCGAGCGGTGACACCCGCCCTGAGGCCTGGGCGGCGCGCTACGTCATCAACGCCACCGGCACCTGGACCCGACCGTTCTGGCCGTACTACCCCGGCCAGGAGACGTTCCGCGGCCGACAGCTCCACGTCCACGACTACGTCGCCGCCGAGGAGTTCGCGGGGCAACGCGTCGTGATCGTCGGCGCCGGCATCTCCGCCACCCAGCTGCTCGAGGAGATCTCGCGCGTCGCCGACACCCTCTGGGTGACCAGGCGGGAGATCGAGTGGGAGACGGACCCCGCCCCAGAGAACTTCTCCGCGGCGATCGACCGGGTCGCGGAGCGCACCGCGCAGGGACTTCCCCCGCAGAGCATCATCCGCGTCACCGGCATGTACCGCGCCCCGTGGATCGAGCGCGCCGACGAGCGCGGTGTCCTGATCCGCCACCCCATGTTCACCCGCATCGAACCCGACGGGGTGCGGATGCCCGACGGGCGACTCGAACGCGCGGACGTCATCCTCTGGGCGACCGGGTTCCGACCCGCGGTCGCCCACCTCGCGCCCCTGGGCCTGCGCACCCCCGAGGGGGGCATCCGGGTGGCGGAGGGCCGGGCCCTCGACGAGCCGAGGCTGTTCCTCATCGGCTACGGCCCGTCCCAGTCGACCGTGGGGGCCAACCGGGCGGGCCGTGACGCCGTCCGGGCGATCGTCGCCGAGCTCTAGTTGTCGCCGACGACCTCTAGAGGGTCCGCGAGATGAGCTCCTTCATGATCTCGTTGGTGCCACCGTAGATCTTCTGCACGCGGGCCGAGGCGTACATGCGGGCGATCGGGTACTCCGTCATGAAGCCGTAGCCACCGAAAACCTGCAGGCAACGGTCGATGATCTCGCACTGCTTGTCGGTGCAGTAGTACTTGGCCATCGACGCCGTCGACGGGTCCAGTTCACCCTTGAGATGCAGGCCGATGCAGTGATCCAGCAGGGTGCGCGAGGCGAGCGCCTCGGTCTTGCACTCGGCCAGCTCGAAACGCAGGTTCTGGAACTTGAGGATGGGCTTGCCGAACGCCTCGCGCTCCTTGGCGTAATCCGTCGCCAGCCCCACGGCGGTCTCGGCCGCCGCGACCGCGGTCACCGCGATGATGAGGCGCTCCTGCGGGAGCTGCTGCATGAGCTGGATGAACCCCTGGCCCACGCCCTCCTCGCCGCCCAGGATGTTCCCGGCGGGCACCCGCATGTCGTCGAAGAACAACTCCATCGTGTCCTGGTACTTCAGGCCGATCTTGTCGAGCTTGCGGCCCCGGTCGAAGCCGGGCAGGTCGCTGGTCTCCGCGACCAGCAGGGACAGGCCCTGCGCGCCCTCGCCACCCGTGCGGGTGACGATGACGAGCAGGTCGCAGTGCATGCCGTTGGAGATGAAGGTCTTGGCACCGTTGACCACGAAGTCGTCACCGTCGCGCACCGCCGAGGTGCGCAGCGCCTGCAGATCCGACCCGGCGCCCGGCTCGGTCATCGCGATGGCACCGACCATCTCGCCGGTCGCGAGCTTCGGCAACCACCGCTGCTTCTGCTCCTCGGTGCCGTACTGGACGATGTAGTGGGCCACGATCGTGCTGTGAACCGAATTGCCCCAGCCGTCGTCGAGGGCGCGGGTCTGCTCCTCGGCGATCACGGCCTCGTGGGCGAACGTGCCGCCGCCCCCGCCGTACTCCTCGGGGATCGAAATGCACAGCAGGCCCGCGTCGCCGGCCTTGTTCCAGAACTCACGGTCGACGGCGCCCTGCTCGGCCCAGCGCTCGAGGTGCGGCACGGTCTCCTTCTCCAGGAACGCACGCGTGTGGGCGCGCAGTGCATCCAGATCGTCGGTCATCCACGGGGATCGGAACGGGGCGGTCTCTAGCACGGGGGACTCCAGCGATGGGACGGGGCCGGTCGACGGCCATGACGATCCCCACCATACAACTGCATTGTCTGACATGCATGTGTATGGTCGACCTTCCGGCGGCGCCCTCGGGCGTCGCACGTCGCGGCGAGATGAGGTGGGGCGAATGAGCGCAACGGAACCCGGGTCGGGGGACGGTGTCCCGCGCTCTGCTGACGGTGACCTCACCGCCCGCGCGCGAATCCGCTACGCGGCGCTGGAGCTCTACTCCGATCACGGCGAGGACCGCGTCTCGATGCGGCGGGTCGCCGCCCGGGTGGGGGTCACCATCGGGTTGATCCAGCACCACTTCGGCACCAAGGAGGGGTTGCGCCGCGCTGTCGACGAGCTCGTGGTGGAGCAGGTGGTCGCCGCCCTGGCGACGGTCGAGCATTCCGGATCAGCAGCGGAGGTCGTGGCGGCCCGCGACGCCGCGGTGCGGGAGATGCTCGAGCGCAAACCGATGTTGGTGAAGTACATCAACCGGGCCCTCCTCGAACCCGACGGCCGGGGTGCCCCGCTGCTCGAGTCGATCGTCGAACTCACCACCAGGGAGGTCGACAGCCTGCGGCGCGGAGGCCACGCCTCGACGCGGGCCTCGGACAAGGTCCAGGTGGTCCGCACGCTCATGGGTCAGGTGGGCGAGCTGTTCCTCGAGCCCGTCGTCGCGGGGATCTGGGCACAGATCGGCGGAGACCCCGACGAGCGGCCCTCCACCCGCATCATCGTTGAAGGGCGCTGACCGGGGGATCGGACCGGATCCGCCGTGACGGGGCCAGCGCCGCACGGGTGGTGGGGCTCCGGCCGGCCCGCGCGTGGTGCACCGGCGGCTGATCGCCGCTACGCTGTCGAGGGCGTATACCCGGGCAGTCCGCCCGGGGTGGGAAGGACACATTCATGAGGCTCACCCGTGTGGCGAAGCTCGCCGCGACGGCCATGATGGCCGGTGCCGCCACGTTGATGGCGCCCGCAGCTGCCCAGGCCGCCGTGCCCGTCGGGGGCGCGACCCCTGTTCTGGTCGGGGGAGTGGCCGGATGCACCGTCACCGCCGCCGGGTACGACGACTCCGGAGCGCCGGTCGCGTTCACCGCCGCCCATTGCAGTGAGCGGATCGACGCCCCGGTGATCCTCCGGGACGACCCGGGCGCCGGCGTGATCGGCACCATCGCCACCCGCAACGAGATCCTCGACTACTCCGTGATCCGTCTGGACCCGGGCGTCGCCGTCCCCGTCCGACAGGCGGGCATCGTGGGCCGCGGACCCGCGCCGCAGTTCGGTGACGTCGTCTGCAAGGACGGGCTGA
>NZ_JAALDT010000182.1:0-4021 GCF_014144995.1 Dietzia sp. DQ11-71
GGGCCGCGGGCAACGGCGTCACCGACCGGCCCGCGCACGGCGACCCCGCGCCAAATCTCCCCGCGCCCGACCACCCCGCGCCCGACCACCCCGTCGCCCGTCTGGAGCAGGACGACCTCCTGGGCGCGATCAGCGTGATCCGGCCGCTGTCCCGGTCCGGCACAGAGGAGCTGAGCCTGGGATCGATCACCCTCGACGACGTCGGGGACATGGAGGAGGTGCGGCAGGCGCTCACCGAGACGGTGCTGTGGCCGCTGCAGCACCGCGACTCCTTCGAACGGCTGGGGGTGCAGCCGCCACGGGGCGTGCTGTTGTACGGTCCCCCGGGCTGCGGCAAGACGTTCGTCGTGCGGGCCCTCGCCGCGAGCGGGCGGCTGACGGTGCACATGGTCAAGGGTGCCGAGCTCATGGACAAGTGGGTCGGGTCCTCGGAGAAGGCCGTCCGCGACCTGTTCCGCAAGGCGCGTGACTCGGCGCCGTCGTTGGTGTTCCTCGACGAGATCGACGCGCTCGCCCCGCGCCGGGGCCAGTCGGGCGACTCGGGCGTCGGCGATCGGGTGGTGGCGGCCCTGCTCACCGAACTCGACGGTGCGGAGCCACTGGGTGATGTGGTCATCCTCGGCGCCACCAACCGGCCCGAACTCATCGACCCCGCCCTGCTGCGTCCGGGGCGGCTCGAACGCCTGGTGTTCGTCCCCCCGCCGGACGCCGAGGCCCGCGCCGACATCCTCCGGGCCGCCGGCCGGGACGTCCCGCTGGCCGAGGACGTCGACCTGGCCGAGCTCGCGACCGACCTGGACGGGTATTCCGCGGCGGACTGCGCCGCCCTGCTCCGGGAGTCGGCGCTGACCGCGATGCGTCGCGACATCGACGCGGCCGAGGTCACCGCAGAGGACGTGGCGCGCGCCCGCCGCGCGGTCAGACCCTCTCTCGACCCCGTGCAGGTGGAGGACCTCCGGCAGTACGCCGAGCGTCGCGAGAGCTGAGCAGCGCGAGGGTGCCGCGCGCGGGGACGGGGCGCCACGGGCTTGCCGGGATTCACGCCGGCGGCCTAGAGTGTCTGACCATGCGGAAGATTCTCGTAGTATCCGGACGTAACGGGGCCTGACAGACCGGCACCCCCGTTGCGTGGTTGCTCCTTCTGACGTCGGTCATCTCACCGACGCACCAGAAGCGAGAACTCCATGACCCCCACGGCGAATCCCACGTTCGGCGGACCCCACGCGACCACCGGCTCTCCCATCTGCCCCTTCGCGGATCGATTCGGCCGCCGGCTGCCACGAGGGTTCGCCTCCGAGGCCGCGGGCCTGGACTGGCGCACGCTGCTCGACACCTACGCCCCGTCCTCCGACCGCTTTCATCTGGCCGATTTCTCCCGCCGCCCGCTGGGTCGGGGCATCACCGCCTACGAGGCGATCCTGGCCACCCGTGCCGCAGGGGACGCGCCCGGCGAGTTCACCGCCCGCCGCCTGACCACCGAGTCCTGCGGTGACGTCACCGCGATGTCCGACATGCTGGGCCAGGTCGGCGCGCGTGCGGAGATCGAGCAGTTCCACCAGTACGAGGGCCACCGGCACGGCGGCCACGCCTTCGGCGAGGCCGGATCGTGGTGCACGATCCTGCGCGCCAGCTGTGGTCGCCGCGAGACGTGGGCGCTCGGGTTCGGGCAGACCTCCACCGAGGCCTCGATCGCGGCGCTGCTCAGCGCCGCGACCCGTCTCCACCTGCGGTGAAGTCGGCTCAGAAACACCGTTCTGTAAAGTGATCACAGGAACCACGCCCCGGTCGACCACCGACTCCCCGCCGCCTCGCGGCGGATACGTCCGCATGTCGTCGTCCGTTCGACGCAAGGAAAGGAGCCGCCGGTGATCGTGATCCTCGCGGCCCATGCCGTGGCCGCCCTGATCGCGATCCCGTTGGTGTCCAGGTTCGGACGCCGCGCCTTCCCGCTCCTGGCGTTGGTCCCCGCCGCCGGCGCGGTCTGGGTGGCCGCGAACCTCGACCGGGTACCCACGGAGTCCATCCAGTGGGCTCCCGGCATCCACCTGGCGCTCGACCTGCGGATGGACGCCCTGTCCGCGCTGATGTCCCTCATCGCACTGGGCGTCGGTGCGTTGGTGCTGTTCTACTGCACCTGGTACTTCGACGACTCCGAACCGCGACTCCACCTGTTCGCCGCGGAGCTCGTCGCCTTCGCGGGCGTCATGTTCGGCCTGGTCGTGGCCGACAACATGATCCTGCTGTACATCTTCTGGGAGATCACCTCCGTTCTGAGCTTCCTGCTGGTCGGCCACTACGCCGAGCGGGCCTCGTCCCGGCGTGCCGCCACCCAGGCACTGCTGGTGACCACCCTCGGCGGCCTGGCGATGCTCGTCGGCATGATCATCCTGGCGCAGGAAGCCGGGTCGTACCTGCTCAGCGAGATCATCGCGGCCCCACCGTCGGGGCCCCTCGTCCACTGGGCTCTCGCCCTGGTCATCATCGGCGCGGCGAGCAAGTCCGCCATCGCTCCCCTGCACTTCTGGCTACCGGGGGCGATGACCGCCCCCACCCCGGTGAGCGCGTACCTGCACTCCGCGGCCATGGTCAAGGCCGGCGTCTTCCTCGTCGCGGCGTTCAGTCCCGGGTTGTCCGGCTCGTCCACCTGGCAGCTGCCACTCATCGCCCTGGGCCTGGTCTCCCTGCTCATGGCCGGGTGGCGGGCGCTACGCGAGACGGACCTCAAGCTGGTGCTGGCCTTCGGCACGGTGTCCCAGCTGGGTTTCCTGCTCGTGCTGGTGGGCATCGGCTCCCGGGACACCATGCTCGCCGGGCTCACCATGCTGCTCGCACACTCGCTGTTCAAGTCGTCCCTGTTCATGGCGGTCGGCGTGATCGACAAGACGACCGGCACCCGCGAGATCCGCGAGCTGTCGGGCCTCGGCCGCTCGCGGCCCGCACTGGCGGTGTTCTTCACCCTCGCCGCCGCCTCGATGGCCGGGCTCCCGCCCTTCCTCGGGTTCATCGGCAAGGAGTCCGCGTTCGCCACCGTGCTGACCGAGGGCCGACTACACGGGATGCCCGCGATTGTTGTCACCGCGGGCCTCGTACTGGGCTCGGTGCTCACCTTCTCGTACACCGCCCGCCTGGTCATGGGCGCATTCCGGGACAAGCCGACCTTCCCCGACGGGATCAGCCCCGCGGTCGCCGACTCGAAGCCCGTCAACCCGATGTTCCTCTCGGTGCCCGCGGTCCTCGCCGTCGCCGGCCTGGTGCTCGGCCTGTGGTCGGCGCCCGTCGAGAACCTCCTCGTCCGGTTCGTCGATGTCGCGTTCCCGCCCGGCAGCCCGTGGCGCGGAGACGAGGCCTACCACCTGGGACTGTGGCACGGCGTCGGCATCCCGTTGGCGCTCACGGCGGTCGTGTACGTGCTCGGAACCATGCTCTATGTCGCCCAGCGGACCGTCGAGCGGATGCAGTTCGAGTCGCCCGCGCTAGGTAACGCCGACCGCATCTACGACGCCGTCCTGCGCTTCTTCGACCTCTTGTCACTGCGCCTGACCGCGAGCATCCAGCGCGGCTCCCTCCCGCTGACGCTCGGCATCATCCTGTTCACCCTCGTGCTGTTCCCGTTCGCGTCCCTTATGGTCGGCACCCGCGAGGGCCTGCGGATGGAGCTGGCGGGCAACCCGGTCGTGCTGTTCGTCATGATCCCCATGACCGTCGCCGCGATCGCCGCCACCGTCCTGCGCAACCGCCTCGCCGCGGTGATCAGCATGTCCGTCACCGGCTACGGCGTCGCCATCATCTTCGCCTTCCACGGCGCCCCGGACCTGGCCCTCACCCAGGTGTTGGTGGAGACGCTGCTGATGCTCGCGTTCGTCCTGGTGCTGCGCACGATGCCCGCCGAGGTCCCGTTGTCGGACGGCTTCCGCCGGACCCGCGCCTGGCTCGGCATCGGGGTGGGCCTGCTCGTGGTGATCGTCGGCGCCTACGCGATCAACGCCCGCCAGCGGCCCGCCGTGTCCACCGTCTTCCCGGA
>NZ_JAALDT010000183.1:0-11728 GCF_014144995.1 Dietzia sp. DQ11-71
CGCCGTCGCCGAGGTGCGCCGTCGCCGGCGTGAGGCGGGCACCGGGTCGACCGAGGTGCTGGTGCGCGGTCGCCTCGCCGAGCGCGTCGTGGACGCCTGCGACCGGGCCCGACTGCTGTCCTTCGTGGTCCCCGCGATCTCACCGGTCGAGGCGGCGTGGCGCCTGTACGCGACCGCGTGACCGGGTCGCGTGACCGGACCGCGCGGGCGGCCCGGACACGAGCGGGACGGACGAGTTTTTACCGATCCTGCGGAACCGAACCGCCCCACGGGCGCGTCGAACACTGTGACGGACCCAGAAGGGGATTCCGCACCGACCACAGTGGAGGACGAGATGACCGGGTTCAACACCCACATCGGGACCATGGACACCGCGGCCAGGAGGGTCGACGACGTGAACCTGGAGATCGACCGCCTGCTCGGCACCGTGCGGGACTCGGTGTCCCAACTCGGCGGCTCGGTGTGGAGGGGCGCCGCGCAGGCCCGCTTCACCCAGATCATGACCGAATGGCAGCAGCAGAGCACCAAGCTCAACACCGCGCTGGCGGGGATCTCGGAGACGATGCGCACCAACAGCACATCGTTCGACGCAGCGGACCAGGATTCGGCCGCGCTCATCAACCGCGCCGGCGCCGCCGGGCCTCTCAACCTCTGACCACCAGCACCGCCATCACCGCCAGCACCGGAAGGGTACCCCCATGACCTCAGGACAGATCACCTACAACCACGGCCCGATCGAGGCACTCGTCGGCCAGGTCACGCAGGCCTCGGTCAACCTGCGCACCACTCTCGACGATCTCAAGGCCTACCTCGCACCGCTGGTCGCCGAGTGGGAGGGCGACGCCGCCGTCGCCTACCAGGCGCACCAGAACGACTGGGATCAGGCCGCGGCCGCGCTCCAGTCGATGCTCGCCGAGATCTCCCGCGCCGCCGGCCAGGGCAATCAGGGTATGGCCGACGCCGATCGTCGCGCCGCCCAGGGCTGGGGCTGAACCGGCTCGACGGGCACCCCGACCCCGCCGACGTCCCGCGACGACGGCGGGGTCGTGGCGTGTCGACCGGATGCGTCCGGCCCGCGGGCGTCCTACCGTCGCGGCACGACCCGGGAACGATCCCGGTGAACGCCACGTGGAGAACGCCACACGAAGGGGGACCGCATGTACGTCACGCACGATCCGTCGACCGGCCGGACCGACCGCGAGTACGAGCAGACCGAGGACGTCGACGCCATCCTGAGCACCGTCACCGAGGGGTTCACCGCCTGGCGCGCGACGGAGGTGTCCGAGCGGGCACGGATCCTCCTGGCGATCGCCGACGCCTTCGAGGAGCACCAAGAGGAGCTCGGCAAGGCGATCACCACCGAGATGGGCAAGCTCCCCGCGCAGGCCCGCGGCGAGGTGGCCCTCGCGGCGTCGATCTACCGCTGGTACGGCGAGCACGGTCCCGCGCTGCTCGAGTCCGACACCCTCGATGTGCCGGACGCCCGCCTCAACCGGGTGACCTACGAGCCGGTCGGCCCGCTGGTCGGCATCATGCCGTGGAACTACCCCTACTACCAGGTGGCCCGGTTCGCGGCGCCCAACCTGCTGCTGGGCAACACCATCGTGCTCAAGCACGCGAGCATCTGCGCCCGCTCGTCGGCGGCGATCGAGAAGGTCCAGCGCGGAGCCGGCCTCCCCGAGGACGCCTACGTCAACGTGTACGCCTCCAGTGACACGGTGGCCGAGATGATCGCCGACCCCAGGATCAAGGGCGTCTCCCTCACCGGCAGCGAGGGCGCCGGCGCCGCGGTGGCCACCGTCGCCGCGAAGAACCTCAAGCCCAGCGTCCTGGAGCTCGGCGGCTCGGACCCGCTCGTCGTCCTGGACGCCGACGACCTCGACGAACTGGTCGAGACCGTGGGCCGGGCGCGGCTGTCGAACTGCGGGCAGGCCTGCAACTCGCCCAAGCGGATCTTCGTGCCCGCGCAGATGAAGGACGACTTCGTCGGGCGGCTGAAGAACCTCTACGAGGAACTGGCCGTCGGGCCCGCCGCCGACGAGGGCACCGAGCTGGGCCCGCTGTCCTCCGAGGACGCGCGCGACGGCGTGGTCGAGCAGGTCCAGCGCGCCGCGGAGCAGGGGGCGACGCTCGTCACGGGCGGCGCGGCGATCGATCGCCCCGGCGCATTCATGCAGCCCGCCGTCCTCACCGACATCACCCCGGAGATGGACGCCTACCGCGAGGAGATCTTCGGCCCCGTCGCCATGGTGTACGGCTACGACTCCGTCGACGAGGCCGTGCGGATCGCCAACGACACCCCGTTCGGTCTGTCCGGCTCGGTGTGGGGAACCGACGTCGACCGCGCCTCCGAGGTGGCCGAGCGGCTCGAGGTGGGGATGGCCTACGTCAACGAACACGGCACGACGATGCCCGGCCTGCCGTTCGGCGGCGTCAAGCGTTCGGGCTACGGCCGCGAGCTCGGCCGCTGGGGACTGACCGAGTTCGCCAACGTCCGGCTCCAGCGGGTGCACTGACCCGGCAACACGCCCACCCCGCGAACGACGACAGGGCCCCGGCTGCACAACGCAGCCGGGGCCCTGTTCGCGCGCGAGGTCGCGTCAGCGAGCCCCGGCGTACGCCTGCGCGAGTCGCGCGATCTTCTGGGCCCGGGCCAGGCGCGGCAGGTCGGCGCCGTCGCGGGCGCGCTCACCGCCGGGACCGAGCTCATCGATCACGGACTCGGCCCACGAGACGTCGGCCGCGGAGGGGGAGAGAACCTCGTTGATGTAGGGCGCCTGGTCCACGCGGAGGCACAGCTTGCCGGTCATGCCCATCTCGACCGCGTGCTCGGCGGCGTCCTTGAGGACCTGCGTGTCATTGGAGATGGTCGGCCCGTCGATGGGCGGGGCCACGCGCGCGATCCGGCTGGCCACCACGAACTGCGAGCGCGTGTACGCCAGTGCGATCTGCGACGACCCGATGCCCGTGTCGCGACGGAAGTCACCGACGCCGAACGCCAGCCGCACCACCTGCTCGGACTTGGCGATCTCGGCGGCCTGGGCGAGACCGTCGGCCGACTCCACCAGCGCGACGATCGGGGTGTTCTCGGCCAGACGCGCGGCAGTGAGGGAGACGTGCTCGGCGTTCTCGGTCTTGGCCAGCATCACGCCGTCCAGCCCGGGGCAGTGCCCGAGCGCCATGAGGTCCTTCTCCCATTCGGGGGACCGGACGTCGTTGATGCGGATCCACGCGTGGTTCCCGGCCTCGAGCCACTGACGGACCTCACGACGGGCCCGTTCCTTCTCGGACTGCCGACACCCGTCTTCCACGTCGAGGACCACCACGTCCATCTCCGAGTTGACGGCGGCGTCGAAGCGCTCGGACTTGTCCGCGGGCAGCAGCAGCCACGAACGGGCGATGGTCGGTGGGATGGTCGACATGGGGCTCATGGGTTCCGGTCATCCTTTGGTCGTGAGGCGGCGACGATCGCGCTGGCAACCTCCCCACGATACGTCGGGCGCCCCCGGCGGGCGCATGCGGGAACGACTCTCACATCGCGGGTGCGGTGACCAGCTGGATCAGGTTGCCGCAGGTGTCGTCGAGGACCAGTGCCCACACCGGGCCCATCTCGGTGGGGGGTTGCACGATCCGGGCGCCCCGCTCCTTCAGTTCGTCGTGGGCCCGGTGGATGTCGTCCACCTCGAACTGCGCGGCCGGGATGCCGTCGGCGTGCAGGGCGGTGGCGTACGCGCGCGCCGCCGGGTGCTGGTCGGGCTCGAGCAGCAGCTGCGTGCCACCCGGGTCGCCCGGGTCCACCACCGTCAGCCAGCGGAAGTCCCCGGCCGGGAGATCGTGCTTGATCACGAAGCCCAGGACCTCTGTGTAGAAGGCCAGTGCGCGGGTCTGGTCGTCGACGTGGACGGAGGTCACTGTGATGCGCGGCATACTCCCCACGGTAGGTCGGCAGGCGTCCGTCGGCATCCGCTCCGGGGCCCGCCGGAGCCCATTGCTGACAGGAACTGTCCGCAAAGCGAGCGGTGAGTGTTGACTCGGACGCGGGCGGGGGACACCCTTTCTAGGTGAGCACCCGATCCTCCTCCGCGCCTGCGATAGAAGCAGAGCACCTCGTGAAGCGCTTCGGTGATTTCACCGCCGTGGACGACATCTCGTTCACGGTCCCCACCGGAACCGTCCTCGGGCTGCTCGGCCCCAACGGCTCCGGCAAGACGACCACCATCCGGATGATGACCACGCTGAGCCCGCCGACCTCGGGAACCGCCCGGGTCGCCGGGCACGATGTGCTGCGTGAGCCGGCGCAGGTCCGCAAGGCGATGGGGCTGACGGCCCAGTCGGCGACGGTGGACGAGTTGCTCACCGGGCGCGAGAACCTCCGCCTCATCGGCGACCTCTACGGCCTGCCCAAGAGGGCGGTCAAGGCGCGCGCGGACGAACTGCTCGAGAAGTTCTCCCTGGCCGACGCCGCCACCAGGGTCGCGAAGAGCTACTCCGGCGGAATGCGGCGTCGGCTCGACCTCGCGGCGAGCCTCGTCGCCGCCCCGCCCGTGTTGTTCCTGGACGAGCCGACCACGGGGCTCGACCCGCGGTCGCGCAATGAACTGTGGGACGTCCTACGGGGTCTGGTGCGGGACGGCACGACGTTGCTGCTGACCACGCAGTACCTCGACGAGGCCGACCAGCTGGCCGACCGGGTGATCGTCATCGACCACGGCAGCGTCATCGCCGACGGGACGCCGTTGCAGCTCAAGGACCGTTCGGGCGCGGCGAGCCTGGTGGTCACGGTGTCCCGACCGGACGACGTGGACGAGGCCGCCCGCGTCCTGGCGGGGCGCATCGAGGATCTGCACGTCGACCGGGACGCGCGCCGTCTCACCGCGCCGTCGGAGGGGGTCTCGGCCCTGGCCGCGATCGCGGCGGACTTCACCGAGGCGGGTATCGAACTCGACGACATCGGCCTGCAACGGCCGAGTCTCGACGACGTCTTCCTCTCTCTCACGGGCCGCAAGGCGGAGGACCCGCAGACCGACACGACCGATCAGGAGTCCCGGGTATGAGCACTGTCGCCGACCCTGCCACCACGTCCCCGGAGCGGGAACGCTTCTCCGTGCCGGTCCGTCCCGACGGGCCCTCGTTCGGCCGGCAGATCTCTGCCCTGGTGCGCCGCAACCTCTTCCACATCCGGCGCCAGCCGGAGAACCTCGCCGACGTCACCATCCAGCCGGTGATGTTCGTCCTGCTGTTCGCGTTCGTCTTCGGCGGTGCGATCGCCGTGGCGGGCAGCGGGGACTACCGGGAGTGGCTGCTGCCGGGGATCATGGCGCAGACCATGGCGTTCTCGTCGTTCGTCGTGGCCTCCGGGCTGTGCAACGACCTCAACAAGGGGATCATCGACCGCTTCCGGACGCTGCCCATCCAGCGATCGTCGATCCTCATCGCGCGCAGTGCGTCCAGCCTCATCCACTCCTCGATCGGCGTGGTCGTCATGTCGCTGACGGGCCTCATCGTGGGGTGGAGGATCCGCAGCGGGCTCCTCGACGCGCTGCTGGGGTACCTCATCCTGCTGGGCTTCGGCTTCGTCATGATCTGGATCGGCATCGTCGTGGGCTCGAGGCTCAAGACGATCGAGGCGGTGAACGGCGTCATGTTCACCACGACGTTCCCCATCACGTTCGTCGCCAACACCTTCGCCCCGCCGGAGTCGATGCCCGTGTGGTTGCGGGCGATCGCGGAGTGGAACCCGCTCTCCTCGGTCGTGCAGGCGATGCGTGAGCTCTGGGGGAACGCTCCGGCGGTCGGTCCGGACGCCGCCCTGCCGTTGCAGCACCCGGTGCTGGCGTCACTGTTGTGGATCGTCGGCCTGACGGTGGTGATCGCCCCGATAGCGATCAAGGCCTTCGACGCCCGCACCCGCGATTAGCGCGCCGGTCAGCCCGCCGACGAGCCCGCCGACGGGAGAGCCGGTACCGTCTCAGCGCTTCTTCCCGGGCGAGACGCGGATGGTGATCGAGCCGGTGATGGGCTCGACCCCGGCGTCGTCGACGAACGTCAGCGGGACCTCGACGTCCTGTCCGCTGGTGAAAGTCGAGAAGTCCGGCATGTCCGTCCACTCGGCGGTGACGGTCATGCCGCCGGTCGACATGGCGGGGTAGCGCACGTTCATCCCGACGGGGATCCATCGGTGGGTGGTGGGAACCGTGGCCTCGGCGAGCATGCCCACGGCCATCTCGGCGAGGTTGCACGCCGCGATCACGTGGAAGGTGCCGATGTGGTTGCGGTTGCCCCACCAGCCGGGTCCGCGGACGACGCAGCGGCCCGGTCGGAGTTCGACGACGTGCGGGTACGCCGTGCGGAAGTACGGGGCCTTGAGGCTCACCGCCGCGCTGAACAGGCGGGAGCCGAACGGGAGCCGGGTGGCGGTCTTCCACAGCCGGTAGGTGGAGGTGTCGGCGTGGTGGGTGGGGGAGGTGTCGGAGTCGGTCACGACGACGAGGTTACCCGCCGGTAAGTTCAGCGCGGTCGCCCACTGGGCTCGAACGCGTCCTCTCGGGCGAGGATCTGTGTCCCGTGACGCAGGAGCTCGTGGAGGCGATCCTGGTCGGCTCCGGGCTCGGCCACCCACAGGCGGTAGGCCGACAGCCCGATCCCCAGCGCGGCGTGCGCGGTCGCGGCGGGCACGAGATCGTCCACCGCCTGGCCGAGCCTGGCGGCGACGAACCCGGCCACGGCCCGGCGCCAGTCGGCGTACACGAGGGTCGAGTGCGCCTGCAGTTCGTCCACGCCGAGCAGGAGGCGCATCCGTAGTCGGTGCGCCTCCGTCTGCTCGCGGGGGAACGTGTTGAACGCGATGAGTGCGTCGGCGAGGGCGTCGCGCAGTGGCGTCTGCTCGGGCACGTCGGCGAGGTACTCCAGCATGAGGTCGATCTGCTCGTCGAACTCGCCCCAGGCGATGGCGGCCTTGCCGGGGAAATAGCGGAACAGCGTGCGGCGGGAGATGTGCGCGGCCTCGGCGATCTGGTCGACGCTGGTCGCGTCGTAGCCCTGCCGGGCGAACAGGTCGAGGGCCACGTCGACGATGGAGGCGCGCGTGGTCGACGGCCGACGTCCCGGGGGCCGTGTCCCGGTTCCGGGCAGTTCCGGCATTCCCATGACACGAGAGCCTAGATGAGTGACCCTTGCCACTGGCACTAAGTGCCAATATGATGCAGATCTCACCGGAAACCGGTGGGATGTCGCCGGAGTGCCAGACGAGAGGACACGTCATGGAGAACACGCAGAACACCGAGGTCGTGCTGGAGGAGGCCCTCATCGAGGAGGTCTCCATCGACGGCATGTGTGGGGTCTACTGAGATGACCTCCGCAGCAGCGCCGGCCGACGCCGAGCAGTCAGCCGCCCCGGCGGAATTCGACCTCGACGCCGGCTGGCGCCTGCACCCCGGGGTGGCGCTCCGGCCCGAGCCGTTCGGGGCACTGCTCTACCACTTCCACACCCGCAAGCTCAGCTTCCTCAAGTCGCCGACCATCGTCGAGGTGGTCCGCACCCTCGCCGACCACCCCACTGCGCGCGCCGCCTGTGCCGCCGCCGGGGTGTCGATCGATGATCCGGCGACAGCGCGGCTGTACCTGCACGCGCTCGGCCAGCTCGCCGCCTCGCGCATGATCGAGGAGACCTCATGACCAGCATGCTCGACCGTCCCGCAACGGCGTCCACCGCGACCACCACTGCTCCGGCGCCCGTCGGCCGCCTCGTCGACCAGTTCGAGCGCGGGCTCGACGCGCCGATCTGCCTGACCTGGGAACTCACCTACGCCTGCAACCTCGCCTGCGTGCACTGCCTGAGCTCCTCCGGTCGCCGTGACCCGCGCGAGCTCAGCACCGAGCAGTGCAAGGCGATCATCGACGAGCTGCAGAAGATGCAGGTCTTCTACGTCAACATCGGCGGAGGCGAGCCCACGGTCCGCTCCGATTTCTGGGAGCTGGTCGACTACGCCACCAGCCACCAGGTGGGCGTGAAGTTCTCCACCAACGGTGTCCGTATCGACGAGAAGGTCGCCAGGCGCCTGGCCGCGAGCGACTACGTGGACGTCCAGATCTCCATCGACGGTGCGACCGCGGAGGTCAACGACGCGGTCCGCGGCCCGGGGTCCTTCGACATGGCCTGCCGTGCGCTGCAGAACCTCAAGGACGCCGGCTTCACCGACGCCAAGATCTCGGTGGTGGTGACGCGCGAGAACGTCACCCAGCTGGACGAGTTCAAGGCGCTGGCCGACAAGTACGACGCGACCCTGCGCATCACCCGCCTGCGCCCGTCGGGCCGCGGCGCCGACGTGTGGGACGACCTGCACCCGCTGCCCGAGCAGCAGAGGGACCTGTACGACTGGCTGGTCGCGAACGGCTCCGACGTGCTCACGGGTGACAGCTTCTTCCACCTGTCGGCGTTCGGTGAAGGCCAGGGCTCGCTTCCCGGGCTCAACCTGTGCGGTGCCGGCCGTGTGGTGTGCCTGATCGACCCGATCGGCGACGTCTACGCCTGTCCGTTCGCCATCCACGAGGAGTTCCTCGCCGGCAACGTCGTCGCCGACGGCGGGTTCGAGACGGTGTGGCAGACCTCGGAGTTGTTCCGTGAGCTGCGCGAGCCGCAGTCGGCCGGGGCGTGTGCGTCCTGCGACTTCTATGACAGTTGCCGGGGTGGCTGCATGGCGGCCAAGTTCTTCACCGGGCTGCCGATGGACGGCCCGGACCCCGAGTGCGTCCAGGGGTACGGAGAGGGACTGCTCGCGGCTGAGCGCAGCATCCCCGACCCGTCGCAGGACCACACCCGGCCCATGGGACTCGCGGCGCGTAAGCAGCCCACCGGCCCGGTGCCGCTGACCCTCGTCACGACACCACCGCGCCGGCCCACCAGCCTGTGCGACGAGTCCCCGATCTGAAACCGGCCCGCCCGGACGAACCCCGCTGGCCCGGACCAACCCCGCAAGACCGGACGAACCCCCTAGAAGGAGCACCCACCACCGTGTCCCGCCTGTCGAAGATCGCCGAGGCCAACCCCTGGCGCCAGAACCCGTGGTTCGAGTCGGTCGCGGAGGCCCAGCGCCGCGCGAAGAAGAAGCTGCCCAAGAGCGTGTACATGGCGCTCGTCGGCGGAAGCGAAGCGGGGGTGACCATCCGCGACAACATGGACGCCTTCACCGAGCTCGAGCCCAAGCCCCACGTGATCGGCGCCAAGCAGGACCGCGAGATGGCCACCACGGTGATGGGCCAGCCCATCAGCCTGCCGGTGATGATCTCGCCGACCGGCGTCCAGGCCGTCACGCCGGACGGCGAGGTGGACGTGGCCCGCGCCGCGGCCGCCCGCGGCACGGCGATGGGACTGAGCTCGTTCGCGTCCAAGCCGATTGAGGAGGTCATCGCGGCCAACCCGCAGACCTTCTTCCAGGTGTACTGGCTCGGCGGCAAGGAGAAGGTGCTGGAGCGGCTGGAGCGCGCCAAGGCCGCCGGGGCGGCGGGCGTCATCCTCACCACCGACTGGTCGTTCTCGATGGGCCGTGACTGGGGCAGCCCGGCCATCCCGGAGAAGCTCGACGCCAGGGCCATGATCACCCTCGCCCCGCAGATCGCCGTGCGTCCCCGCTGGGCCGCCGAATGGGCCCGCGACGTGGTGGTCAACAAGCGGTTCCCCGATCTGACGACCCCCAACCTGGTGGGCAAGGGCGAGATGGGCCCGACGTTCTTCGGTGCCTACGGCGAGTGGATGGGCACCCCGCCGGCCACGTGGGAGGACATCGCCTGGGTCGTGGAGAACTACGACGGACCGGTCATGCTCAAGGGCATCACCCGGGTCGACGACGCCAAGCGGGCCGTCGACGCCGGGGTCACCGCGATCTCCGTCTCCAACCACGGCGGCAACAACCTCGACGCCACCCCGGCGTCCATCCGGTGCCTCGCGCCGATCGCCGACGAGGTGGGCGATCAGGTAGAGGTCCTGCTCGACGGCGGCATCCGTCGCGGTTCGGACGTGGCCAAGGCACTCGCGCTCGGTGCCCGGGCCGTGATGATCGGTCGCGCGTACCTGTGGGGGCTCGGGGCCAACGGCCAGGCGGGAGTGGAGAACGTCCTCGACATCATGCGTTCCGGACTCGACTCGAGCCTCATCGGGCTGAGCAAGTCCTCGATCTCCGAGCTGAACCGCGACGACTACGTCATCCCCGACGACTTCATGCGCCGTCTCGGCGTCTGACCCACCACCACGGAAGAGAAGGACACCCCCTGTAGTGGGAGATTTCGACGGCAAGGTCGTCTACATCACCGGTGTGGCCCGCGGCCAGGGCCGCAAGCACGCGATCCGCTTCGCGCGCGAGGGCGCCAGGATCATCGGCCTGGACCTGTGTGACTCGCCGTCCGAGTACGTGAAGTACCGGGCCGCCACCGAGGACGACCTGGCCACCACCATCGAGCGCGTGGAGGCCGAGGGAGGGGAGATCCTCGCCGAGGTCGGTGACGTCCGCGACCTGGCGTTCCAGCAGGCCCTCGTGGCCCGCGGCGTGGAGCGCTTCGGTGGCCGCCTGGACGTGGTGATCGCCAACGCGGGCATCTGCAACTGGGGCAAGGTCTGGGAGCTCGACGAGCAGCAGTGGCAGGACACCCTCGACATCAACCTCACGGGGTACTGGAAGACGCTGCGTGCGGCGATCCCGCACATGCTCTCCGCCGGTAACGGCGGGTCGATCATCCTGGTGAGCTCGGTGGCCGGTCTCAAGGCCATGCCGGTGCAGTCGCCCTACTCGGCGTCCAAGTACGGCGTGGTGGGCCTGGCCCAGACCGCGGCGAAGGAGCTCGGCGAGCACGGTATCCGGGTCAACACGATCCACCCCTACGGTGTCCAGACGCCGATGGGCGCGGAGGACCCCGACGCGCTCGAGGTGTTCAACACCATGCCGCAGTTCCTGCCGCACTTCACGCCGATCCTGGGGATGGGCATGGCCACCACCGACGACATCTCGGACTCGGTGATGTTCCTCGCCTCGGACGCCTCGCGGACCATCACCGCCTCGACCTTCACCGTCGACATGGGCGCGATCAAGGTCTGACCCGACGTGACGGGCGCGATCGGCGCGACCGGCCGGGCCGGTGCGGGAGTGCTTGCGGTGCTGCCCCTCGGGGCGACCGAGCAACACGGCCCGCACCTGCCGCCGGAGACGGACACCCTCCTGGCCACCGCGACCGCCCGCGCCCTCGCCCCCGGTGACGTCCGTGTGCTCCCCGGCCTCGCCTACGGTGCGAGCGGGGAGCACCAGGCGTTCGACGGGACCGTGTCGATCGGCACCGAGGCCCTCGCCGGGACGATCATCGAGCTCGGCCGGTCGGTGAGCGCCTGGGCGGACCGGCTCGTCGTGGTCAACGGGCACGGCGGCAACGTCGACGCACTGCGCCTCGCGGTACCCCGACTCCGCTACGAGGGCCGCGACGCCGCCTGGCTGCCCTGCCGCACGAGCGAGGACCCCACGGACACCCACGCCGGTCACGCCGAGACCTCGCTCCTGCTGCATCTGCACCCCGACCTCGTGCGGGTCGACCTCGCCGCGCCCGGATGTGTCGAACCGTTGCCGCGGATCCTGCCCGCCCTCCGCGAGGGTGGCGTCGCGGCGGTGAGCCCGAACGGGGTGCTGGGCGACCCCACCACCGCCTCCGCCGACGAGGGCCGGCGCCTGTGGGAGGCGCTGCTCGACGACGC
>NZ_JAALDT010000184.1:0-1211 GCF_014144995.1 Dietzia sp. DQ11-71
GCCCCGTCGGCCGAGGGCGGGGTTGATCAGCCCCTGGCGGCGCGACGCCCGGCGATGAGGGCGTCGACGCTGTAGCGCCCGGTGCCGACCAGACCGAACACGGCGACGGCCAGGCCGATCACGGCGACGAGTTCCCAGCCACCGTCGGCGGCGTAGATGCCGGCGGCCTTGTGGACGTAGGCGTAGGCACCGACCATGACGACGACGACGAGGACGGCCACCGCCCGGGTGAGTGGTGGCGGTCGTGGTCGGCATGCGACTCCCTCAGTAGATGATGTGACACACATTCCTCACCGGGCCCTATATGTTGTGTCAACTAACCGGGTACGCTGGGCCCATGGTCGAACAGGTTCAGGACGTGCGTTGGTTGGACGACGAGGAGAAGGCGCTGTGGCGTGACTACCTCGCCATCCAGGGGCGCCTGCACCTGGAGATCCAGCGCGACCTCAAGACCTCGTCGAGCCTCACGGAGCCCGAGTTCGAGGTGTTGGTCTACCTCAGCGAGGCCGACGGCCCGCTGCGGATGACCGCGCTCGCCGACGCGTTGCAGTGGGAACGCAGCCGCCTGTCCCACCAGGTCACCCGGATGGTCAAGCGCGGACTCGTGGAGCGCACCAGCTGCCCCGACGACGGTCGCGGGGCGTTCGTGTCCACCACCGACGAGGGCATGGCCGAGATCGAGAAGGCCGCGCCCGATCACGTCGCCACGGTGCGGCGGGAGTTCCTCGACCGCCTCAGCGCAGAGGACAAGCGCGAACTCGCCCGGCTGCTCGCCCTGGTCCGGGGTCCCGGCGGGGCTGAGTCGAATCGGAGATCCGACGTCGCGGGCGTACCCTCGGTGGCGTGAACGCAGTGCTCGTGGTGGTCATGGTGCTCCTCGTGGGGCTCGCCCTCGTGCTCGCGGGCACGGGTGTCGCGGCGCTCGTCGGCAGACTGCCCGGCAACGGCGTCCTGGGCGTACGCACCCCGGAGACCCGCCGCTCCCCCGAGGCCTGGGAGCTCGCCAACCGCGCCGCCGCACCCTCGTTCCTCGGCTCCGGTCTCGTCCTGCTGCTCGGTGCGCTCGCCCTGGGACTGATCGGCGGATGGGTCGGCGGCCTCGTCGTCGTCGTCTCCCTCGTCGCCTCCCTCGCCCTGCTCAGCGTCGCCGGCCTCGCCGGGGCACGCGCGGCGGCCAGATGGGACGCCACATCCGGCGACCAGGGCGGCTG
>NZ_JAALDT010000185.1:0-7224 GCF_014144995.1 Dietzia sp. DQ11-71
CCGGCGGCCGCGGACTCGGCCTTCGCCCCGGGCAGCTTCGCGGCCACCTTGTCGCCGGCCTTCCGGGCGCGCCAGGCCACCCCGGGCTGTCCGGCGGTGTCGACCGAGGCGAGGATGAGCCCGCCGAGGAGCGCCACGTCGGTCGCCAGACCGGTGGTCTTGCGACTGCGGGCGTCCTTGTCGGACTCCATCCAGAACGCGTGGCGGCTGACGGTCGAGGGCACGTGGGCGGCGGTGAGCGCGAGCGCCGACAGGCGGGGGGCCTTGCCCAGCGCGAACAGGACGCCCGCGCCGATCTTGACCCCGGCGAGCGCCTTGACGAGCGTCTCGGTGTCCTTGGGGACGGGCGGCACCGATGCGGAGACCGCCTCGTTCACCGCCTGCTCGCCCTTCTCCACCAGCGGGGTGGCCTTGTCGACGAGCGGCGCCGCGTCGGCGACATGGGCCTGCGGATTGCGAAGCGTCTCAACGCCGTCGATGACGAACACCGTGGCGAGCATGGGTCGTGCGAGTCGTCGGATCATCGTTCCTCCTGGATAGGTGGGAGTGCGTGGTCGAACCTAGTCCGAACCCGGTGAGGGCGCCTCCGGTCGCGAGACGGGGCGGCCGGTGGACGGACGGTCACCGGGGGAGTGTGCTGCGGTGATCGCACACCGAGGCGGTTTGATAACGATTGGGTGTCGGCACGCCGGGCGATGGGCACAGGGTCCCCGTCGCCGTCACCACCCGCGCTCCCGCCACTCGCCCAGATGTGGCCGCTCGGCGCCGATGGTGGTGTCGTCCCCGTGGCCGGGATGGACCACGACGTCGTCGTCGAGGACGTCGAAGACCCGCGCCTCGAGGTCGTCCATCAGCGAGGCGAACTCGGCTGCCGAGCCCGTCTTCCCGGGCCCGCCCGGGAAGAGGGAGTCCCCGGAGAACAGGTGGGTGCCCGCGTCGGTGCGCAGCACGAGTGCGACGCCGTCCGGAGTGTGACCCCGCAGGCCGATCACCTCCAACCGGAGGTCGCCGACCACGAGCTCGTCGCCGTGCGCGACGTGGCGGTCGGTGGGCACGTCGATGCCCCCGGCGTCGCCGGGGGAGGCGATGGTGGTCAGGCCGAGGGCAGCGACGGTCTCCGCGAGACCGATCCAGTGGTCGGCGTGGAGGTGCGTGGTGAGCACCTCCGTGACCCCGGGTGCGCGGTCCCGTAGATGGGAAATTAGTTGCGGCGCGTCGTTGGCCGCGTCGACGAGCAGTACCTCGCCCGTCGCGGTCGACTCGATCACGTACACGTTGTTGTCCATCTCGCCGACCGAGATCTTGGTCAGCCGTGCGGGGCCCACGGTCCAGCGCTCGCCGGTCAGTCGGCCGCCCGTGCGGCCGGAGTAGCCCTCGGTGAGGGTGATGCGGTCGGGTAGTGACTCGGTGGGATTCGACATAACGGCAGGCTACCGACGTCGGGCGCGGTCGGTGGCCGGAAGCGTGTCGTACTACGTTGGTACCTTCGTCTGCGGGAACGGCAGCCATGCGGCAGGTGCGGCTTTCGCCACGGAGACGTGGCGGCCTCCCGACTCGGAAGGAGAACCCATGGTGGACCGTCTGGTCGTCCGCGGCGCACGGGAGCACAACCTCAAGGGCGTGGACATCGACGTCCCCCGCGACTCGCTGATCGTGTTCACCGGACTGTCAGGGTCCGGCAAGTCCTCGCTGGCGTTCGACACCATCTTCGCCGAGGGCCAGCGCCGCTACGTCGAGTCGCTGTCCTCCTACGCCAGGATGTTCCTCGGGCAGATGGACAAGCCGGACGTCGACTTCATCGAGGGACTGTCCCCGGCCGTGTCGATCGACCAGAAGTCGACCAACCGCAATCCCCGCTCGACCGTCGGCACCATCACCGAGGTGCACGACTATCTGCGCCTGCTCTACGCCCGCGCCGGGGTCCCGCACTGTCCCACCTGCGGGGAGGTGATCTCCCGACAGACCCCTCAGCAGATCGTCGACCAGATCCTGGACGGCGAGGAGGGTGCACGGTTCCAGGTGCTCGCCCCCGTCGTCCGGACACGCAAGGGTGAGTTCGTCGACCTCTTCGCCCAGCTCGCCGCCGACGGTTACAGCCGCGTGCGGGTGGACGGCGAGCTGCACACGCTCGCCGAGCCGCCCGTCCTGAAGAAGCAGGAGAAGCACGACATCGAGGTGGTCGTGGACCGGCTCGCGGCGAAGCCGTCCTCACGGCAGCGGCTCACCGACTCCGTGGAGACCGCCCTGGGGCTGGCGGACGGCGTGATCGTGATCGAGTACGTCGACCTCGACGACTCCGACCCCGCCCGGCACCGCAGGTTCTCCGAGCACATGGCCTGCCCGAACGGGCACCCGATCGCGCTGGACGACATGGAGCCCCGCGCGTTCTCGTTCAACAACCCCTACGGGGCCTGCCCCGTGTGCGACGGTCTCGGTTCCCACCTGGAGGTGGATCCGGACCTGGTCGTCCCGGACCCCGAGCGGTCGCTCGCCGACGGCGCGATCGCACCATGGTCGGGTGGCCAGAGCGCCGACTACTTCCAGCAGTTGCTGACCGGCCTGGCCGGGGACATGGGCTTCGACCTCCGCACCCCGTGGCAGGACCTGCCCGCGAAGGTGCGCAAGGCCGTGATGGGGGGCGCCCCCACCAAGGTCCGGGTGCAGTACCGCAACCGGTTCGGCCGCGTCCGGACCTACGACGCGAAGTTCGAGGGCGTGATGTCGTTCCTCAAGCGTCGCCTGGACCAGACCGAATCGGAATCGCAGAAGGAGCGCTACCAGGGCTACATGCGCGAGGTGCCGTGCCCGGGATGCGACGGCACGAGGCTCAAGCCGGAGATCCTCGCCGTCACCCTCGCGGGACCCGGGGGCACGGAGCGCTCGATCGCCGACATCAGCCGCATGTCCGTGGAGGACTGCGCTGCGTTCCTGGACGGGCTCGAACTCGACCCGCGCCAGGCGATGATCGCCGGTCGTGTCCTCAAGGAGATCCAGGCACGGATGGGCTTCCTGCTCGACGTGGGGCTGGACTACCTGTCGCTCGACCGCGTCGCCGGCAGCCTGTCCGGTGGCGAGGCCCAGCGAATCCGCCTGGCCACGCAGATCGGATCGGGTCTCGCGGGCGTCCTCTACGTCCTGGACGAACCGTCCATCGGTCTGCACCAGCGGGACAACCGACGACTGATCGACACCCTCGTCCGGCTGCGCGATCTCGGAAACACGCTGCTGGTGGTGGAGCACGACGAGGACACCATCCGTTCGGCGGACTGGATCGTCGACATCGGGCCGCTCGCCGGTGAGCACGGGGGCCGGGTCGTGCACTCGGGCGACTACAAGGGGTTGCTGGCCAACTCCGAATCGCTGACCGGCGACTACCTCGCCGGGCGTCGTCAGATCGCCATCCCGGACAAGCGGCGCGCGCCGAGCCCCGACAAGCGTCTGCACGTGAAAGGCGCCCGGGAGAACAACCTCAAGAACGTCGACGTGGTCTTCCCCGGCGGCGTGCTGTGCGCGGTCACCGGCGTCTCCGGTTCGGGCAAGTCCACCCTGGTCAACGACATCCTCGCGACCTCGCTGGCCAATCAGCTCAACCGGGCCCGACAGGTGCCCGGCCGGCACTCCCGGATCGACGGCGTGGACGGGTTCGACAAGCTCGTCCAGGTGGACCAGTCGCCGATCGGTCGTACCCCGCGCTCCAACCCCGCCACCTACACCGGCGTGTTCGACAAGATCCGCACCCTCTTCGCCGCCACCACCGAGGCCAAGGTCCGCGGGTACAAGCAGGGCCGGTTCTCGTTCAATGTCAAGGGTGGGCGCTGCGAGGCCTGCCAGGGTGACGGGACGTTGAAGATCGAGATGAACTTCCTGCCGGACGTCTACGTGCCGTGCGAGGTGTGCCACGGGGCGCGGTACAACCGCGAGACCCTGGAAGTGCACTACAAGGGCAAGACCATCGCCGAGGTTCTGGACATGCCCATCGAGGAGGCGAGCGAGTTCTTCGAACCGATCACCTCGATCCATCGCTACCTCCAGACCCTCACCGAGGTGGGGCTCGGATACGTGCGGTTGGGTCAGCCCGCCCCGACCCTCTCGGGTGGTGAGGCCCAGCGCGTCAAACTGGCCGCCGAACTGCAGAAGCGGTCGAGCGGGCGGACGGTGTACATCCTCGACGAGCCGACCACCGGTCTGCACTTCGAGGACATCACCAAACTGCTGTTGGTCATCCAGGGGTTGGTGGACAAGGGCAACACGGTTATCGTGATCGAGCACAACCTCGACGTGATCAAGAGCGCCGACTGGGTCATCGACATGGGGCCCGAGGGCGGTGCCGGGGGCGGCTCGGTCGTGGCTGAAGGCACCCCGGAGCAGGTGGCGACCGTACCCGGGAGCCACACCGGCCGTTTCCTTGCCGAAGTGCTCCCCGGCGTGGCCGACGGGGAGGCCGAGGCCCCGACGGCGACCGAGGTCACCGAGCAGACGACGGGGAAGAAGGCGTCGGCGAGGAAGTCACCGACGAAGAAGGCTGTCGCCACGACGAACCAGTCCTCGAAGAAGCAGGCCGAGAAGACCGCCGAGGCGGGGTCAGCGGCGTCCGCGACGGCCAAGAAGACCGCTGCGAAGGCAGCACGTAAGGCGCGCGCCCTACGCTGACGGCTTCCCGGTCCGGGACGGATGGCCCCGGACCGGGGCCCGTCGGGTCAGCGCGGCGCGGTCAGTGGGCGGCGCGGTCAGCGCGGCGCGGTCAGTAGACCGGGCCGGTGAACTTCTCGCCGGGGCCCTCGCCGGGCTCATCGGGGTACGCGCTGGCCTCGCGGAACGCGCGCTGCAGCCCCTGTAGACCGTCCTTGACGACCCGGGCCTGCGGCCCCAGGTGTTCGGCCGACCCGGCCACCAGGCCGGCGAGGGCCGTGATGAGCTTGCGGGACTCGTCGAGATCCAGTCGCGGGCTGGCGGAGGGGTCGTCATCGGAGAGCCCCAGTTTCTCGGCAGCGGCACTCATGAGAACGACGATCGAACGGAAGATGATCTCCTGTGCGGAGACGTCCGCCAAATCGACGACCTCGACCTCGCGGGCGTCGAGGTGCCCCTCGAGCAGGTTCTCGGCGGCGGCCTGGTCGGTGGAGGCGGGCTGGTCGGTGGTCATGCCGAACACTGTCCCACGGACCGGTCGATATCGTGTCGCCAGCCACCGGTTTGGGGGCAACGCCGGCTACTGGTACAGTCAACTCTCGACTGTGGGGACCCGCTACGTAGTGGGTTCCATCGTCCAAGAGGAGCCCGATCTCCCACCATCCGACGCCGGAAGGCAGTTTGATGGTCACCACCCCGACGAGGGGCCGCGAGCGATCGCGGACGTCTCGTCGTCGACGGGTGAGGAGTGAGAGGCCCCCGGCATCCCTGCCGTGGGGCCTTCTCGGTTTCACCGGTGTACCCGGTGCGGCCCGGGGTCCCTCGAGGGCGGATGCGCGACCGCGCCAGTGGTCGTGACAGAGCACCATCTACCGAGGAGGGCCCATCAGCGCCGAAGCACGTATCAACGAACGAATCCGTGTCCCCGAAGTCCGACTCGTCGGCCCCGGGGGCGAGCAGGTGGGGATCGTTCGCGTCGAGGATGCACTTCGTCTGGCCCTGGAGGCCGATCTGGACCTCGTCGAGGTCGCGCCCACCGCGCGCCCGCCGGTCTGCAAGATCATGGACTACGGAAAGTTCAAGTACGAGGCGGCGCAGAAAGAGCGCGAGTCGCGGAAGAACCAGCAGCAGACCGTGGTCAAGGAGCAGAAGCTCCGTCCGAAGATCGATACCCACGACTACGAGACCAAGAAGGGGAACGTCGTCCGTTTCCTGGAGAAGGGCTCGAAGGTCAAGGTCACGATCATGTTCCGCGGACGCGAGCAGTCCCGCCCCGAGCTGGGCTTCCGTCTGCTCCAGCGCCTGGCGGACGACATCACCGAGTACGGATACGTGGAGACCAGCGCCAAGCAGGACGGCCGCAACATGACCATGGTCGTCGCCCCCCACAAGGGCGCCAAGACCCGCGCCAAGGCGCAGGAGTCCAAGGTCACGGACCCCGCTTCCGAATAGGCCCTCCGCCGCCCAGACCACGGACGCCCGACGTCCGCACACCCGAGGTCCCACCGGGCCTTCCGGGACGAACCATGTGAGGAAGACCGATCATGCCGAAGATGAAGACCCACAAGGGCACCGCCAAGCGCTTCCGGAAGACCGGAACCGGCAAGCTGGTCCGCCAGCAGGCCAACCGTCGCCACATCATGGAGAAAAAGCCCACCAAGCGCACCCGTCGCCTCGACGGCCGTACGGATGTCGCCCCGGCCGACGTCCCCCGCATCAAGCGGCTTCTCGGGCTCTGAGCCCTCCCACCACCGAAGAGACTTCCGGTCGCCCACGAGCGACCGACCCAAACCAGTGAGGATTGATCAGTGGCACGCGTGAAGAGGGCAGTCAACGCCCAGAAGAAGCGTCGGACCGTACTCGAGTCCACCAAGGGCTACCGCGGACAGCGTTCGCGGCTGTACCGCAAGGCCAAGGAGCAGATGCTCCACTCGATGACCTACAGCTACCGCGATCGTCGTGCGCGCAAGGGCGACTTCCGCAAGCTGTGGATCTCCCGCATCAACGCCGCGGCCCGCGCCAACGACATGACATACAACCGCTTCGTCCAGGGCCTCAAGCTCGCGGGCGTCGAGGTCGACCGCAAGGTCCTCGCGGACCTCGCCGTCACCGACCCGGCCGCCTTCACGGCGCTGGTCGAGGTCGCGCGCAAGGCGCTGCCGGCCGACGTCAACGCGCCGGCTGCCTGACACCCGCGAATTGACGAACACTCCGCCCGAACAGGGCACGGCACGACCCGCGGATCCGTTCACCGAACGGACCCCGCGGGTCGTTTCCGCATCCAAGCTCCACCGCGCCGCCGCCAGGCGTAAGGCCGGCCGGTTCCTCGCCGAGGGGACCAACTCGGTCGAGGCGGCCGTGGCCACCGGCGTCGCGGTCGAGATCTTCTGCACCGCCGACGCACTCGACCGGTTCACCGGCCTGGTCGGCGCGGCTCGTTCCGCCGGGATCCCGGTGTCCGTGGCGACCGACCGGGCCCTGAAGGGACTCTCGGACACGGTCACCCCCACGGGCATCGTCGCGCTGTGCCGCACCGTGGCGCGCACGGCGACCGGGGATCCCGTCGCCGACGGGCCCGCGGCCGGGACCGAACCG
>NZ_JAALDT010000186.1:0-6315 GCF_014144995.1 Dietzia sp. DQ11-71
ATCGCCGCCTCCGCCCCCGGGGCGGTGACCTCCAGTGCGGAGGAGCGGCCGGGCTTGGTGAGCGAGCCGTGGGCGAGGAACGCGCCCCGCCACGCCGCCTCGGAGGCGGCGACGGAGCCGCCGACGACCGCGGCCGGAAGTCCTCTGACCGTCCGGCCGGCGTTGTCGACCAGCCCGAGTTGACGGGCGAGGTCCGCACCCCGGTCGATGACCCGCAGGACGAACTTGCGGGCGGGACGTCCGCCCGAACCCCCGATCGGGTGGATCTCACAGGGGACGGAGAACAGGGCGTCGAGTTCGCCGGCGAGTCGGTCCGCGATCTCCCCGGAGTCCACCTCCGCCTCGATCACGAGTCGGTTGGACAGGACCTGGAGGGTGCCGGCGAACCTCAGCAGGGCGGCCACCTCGGCCCTCCTGGTCTCGGAGTTCCCCACGGGGACCCTCACCAGTTCGGACTTGACCTGTGCGGTCAGCGACACGCCCTGCTCCTTCGTTCTCGGCTCATCGACCCGGCCTTCATCGACCCGGCCCTCATCGCACCGAATCGGCGAGCGCCGAGGCCAGCAGTGCGGGGTCGTGGACAGGCCTCATCGTCCCATCCTCGGCGGTCTTCGCTATCTCCGCGGTCATCACGAGCGCCCCCAGTCCCGCTGCGGCCCGTTCGAGATGCTCGCGTTCGGTGGCGCTCAGCGGCATCCTCGGGTCCACGAGCAGGACGTCGATGTCGACCTCGGGGGCGTGTTGACGCAACACGTGGAGGTGCTGCTCGGCGGAGAACCCGGCGGTCTCCCCCGGCTGGGGTGCGAGGTTGAGCACGAGGGCCTTGGTCGCGGCCGTCCTCTTGAGTGCGGACGCGATCTCGGGCACGAGCACGTTGGGGATCACGCTGGTGAACCACGATCCCGGTCCGAGGACCACGAGGTCGGCGCCGGTGATCGCGTCCACCACGCCCTCCGCGGCGGGCGGAGCGCCCGGGATGAGGGTGACCCGGCGAACGCTGCCCGGGGTGGTCGCGACGGCGACCTGTCCGATGATGGTCCGCACGACGCGGGGGTCCGCTTCCAGACCGACGACCTCGGCGGCGATGTCGAGGGCGACCGGGGACATCGGCAGGACACGGCCGGTGACACCGAGGATCGACCCGACCGCGTCGAGTGCGTCGATCGGGTCTCCGAGCAGCTCCCACAGTCCGGCGAAGACGAGGTTGCCCACCGCGTGTCCGGCCAGCGCCCCGGTGCCGCCGTAGCGGTGCTGGAAGAGTCGGGTGAGCAGCGCCTTCTCGTCGTCTTCGGCGGCGAGCGCGCACAGGGCCATCCGAAGGTCGCCCGGTGGGAGGATGCCCAGCTCGCGCCGCAGTCGCCCGGAGGAACCGCCGTCGTCCGCGACCGTCACCACCGCGGTGACATGGTCGGCGACGAGGCGTGCGGCCCGGAGGGTCGCCGACAGGCCGTGGCCGCCGCCGAGGGCGACGAGGGACGGGATACCGCTGGCGTGGGTCATGGCCGGCCTCACTCCCGCCCGAGGTCGCGGTGGCGGACGTGGACCTCGACCGAGTCGAGTCCGGACAGCCTGCCGGCGAGCGACTCGGAGATGGCCACGCTCCGGTGCTTGCCCCCGGTGCACCCGACCGCGATCGTCATGTAGCGCTTGCCCTCGCGCCGGTAGCCGGTCATGGCCAGGCGGATCATGGACACCGCCGCGCGCAGGTACTCCTCGATGGATTCGTCGGCGAGGACGTAGTCCTGGACGGGCTTGTCGCGCCCGGTGTGCGGCTGGAGTTCGGGAATCCAGTGCGGGTTGGGCAGGAACCGCATGTCCATCAGCATGTCGACGTCCACGGGGACGCCGTACTTGAACCCGAACGACTCGACGGTGAGGTGGAAGTCGAACCCGAGGTCACCGAAGGGGGTCTCCAGCCGGTGGCGGAGGTCGTGGACGCTGAGCGCCGAGGTGTCCACGACGACGTCGGCACGCCCCCGGAGCCCCTCGAGGATCCTGCGCTCCCGGGTGATGCCGTCTATCAGTCCGCCACCCGATTGGAGCGGATGGGAGCGCCGAACGTTGTTGAACCTGCTCACGAGCGCCTCGTCCGAGGCCTCGAGGAACAGGATCCGCGCCTGCGGGCGCCGGTCGAACAGGTCGAGGAGGTCGCCGAGGTGTTCGTCGAACCCGAGGCTGCGGGTGTCGGCGACGATCGCCAGGCGGAGGGGCTCGTCGCCGGACTCCTCGAACCGGGCGAGCATTTCGCCCACGAAGGTCAGCGGGAGGTTGTCGACGACATACCAGCCGAACTCCTCGAGGACCTTGGAGGCCGTCCCCTTGCCGGCCCCGGACATGCCGCTGATCAGGAGGAGTTCGCGCCCCCGCGCGGCGTGGCCGTCGTCGTCACCTGCGTCCATCGTCTCACCTCGTGTCATCGGTCAGTCCCCGGTTGGTCGGTCCCTGGTCGGGCTGCCCGCCCGAGTCTTCCACGTCGGCGGCTGCTGCGTCCGTGGGCTCGGCACCGCCGAGAGTCGCCCGGATCGAGGCGGCGACTCCCGGGCCGATCCCCGGCACGGCGCACAGCTCGTCCGCGCTCGCGGCGCGCAGTGCGGACACGGTCGGGAACGTCTCCACCAACGCCGCCCGGCGGGTGGGCCCGAGGCCGGGGACGTCGTCGAGCACGGACGCCGTCATTCGCCTGGACCGCGCGCCCCGGTGGGCCCGGATGGCGAACCGGTGGGCTTCGTCGCGGAGCCGCTGGAGCAGGAACAGCCCCTCCCCGTGGCGCGGGAAGATCACGGGGTATTCCTCTCCCGGGAGCCAGATCTCCTCGAGTCGCTTGGCGATCCCGACCACCGGTACGTCGGTGACCCCCAGCTCGGACAGGACCTCGGCGGCCGCCTCGACCTGGGGGCGACCACCGTCGACGACGAAGAGCTGCGGCGGGTAGGCGAACCGGCGGGCGGCGGGGGCCGCGTTCTCCGTACCGGTGTCGTCGTCGACGGGCCCGTCGACCTCGTCCGGGGTGACGGAGGGATCCTCGTGGTGACGCCGGAAGCGGCGACGCGTGACCTCGGCGATGCTGCCGACGTCGTCGGAGTGGCCGTCACCCGCGGCGTCGCGGATGCGGTAGAGCCGGTAGTCGCTCTTGCGCGGGATGCCGTCCTCGAAGACCACGAGGGAGGCCATGACGTCGGTGCCCTGGGTGTGGGAGATGTCCACGCACTCGATGCGCAGGGGCGCCGAATCCAGCTCGAGGGTCTCCTGGATCTCCTGGAGGGCCGCGGAGCGGGCGGTGAGGTCGCCGCTGCGCCTGAGCTTGTGCTGCGTCAGGGCCTCGACGGCGTTGCGGTGGACCGTCTCCGCCAGGGCTCGCTTGTCACCCCGCTGGGGTACCCGGAGAGACACCCGGGAGCCGCGCAGCGACGAGAGCCAGTCCGCCAGTTCGTCGGAGTCGTCGGGTAGGGCGGGCACCAGCACCTCGCGGGGCACGGCGGCGGCGATGTCGCCGGATTCGGCCGCCTCGGCGAGGTCGGCCTCTCCCCCGTAGAACTGCGCGAGGTAGTCGGAGACGACCCCGGGCACGGCACGGGCCGCGTCGAACTCGCCGTCGGCGTCGACGCCGTGGGCGTGTTCGACCACCCAGCCGCGCTGACCGCGGATGCGGCCCCCGCGCACGTGGAACACCTGGACGGAGACCTGCAGTTCGTCGACCTCGACGCCCACCACGTCGGCGTCCGTGCCGTCACCCAGTACGACGGCCTGCTTCTCCATCGCGCGCCGCATGGCGCCGAGGTCGTCGCGAAGCCGCGCGGCCCGCTCGAAGTCGAGGTCCGCGGAGGCCTCGAGCATCCGCTTCTCGATGCGGCGCATGATCGCATCGGTGCGTCCGGCCAGGAAGTCGATGAGCTCGCCCACGATCACACGGTGCTCGTCCGGGGTCACCCGTCCGATGCAGGGGGCGGCGCACTTGTCGATGTATCCGAGCAGACAGGGCCTGCCGAGCTGCGCCTGCCGCTTGAACACCCCGGCGGAGCACGAGCGGACGGGGAACACCCGCTGCAGGGTGTCGAGGGTGTCGCGGATGGCCCATGCGTGCGAGTAGGGCCCGAAGTAGCGGGTCCCCGGGCGCCGGGGTCCCCGGTAGACGAAGGCCCGGGGGAACTCCTCCCCCACGGTGACCGCCAGCATCGGATACGTCTTGTCGTCGCGGTAGCGGACATTGAACCGGGGGTCGTACTTCTTGATCCACGTGTACTCGAGTTGGAGCGCCTCGACCTCGGTGGACACGACCGTCCACTGCACGCCGGCCGCGGCGAGGACCATCCGCCGGGTCCGGGGGTGGAGGAGGGACAGGTCCGCGAAGTACGAGCTCAGCCGGCTCCGCAGGTTCTTCGCCTTGCCGACGTAGATGACGCGCCCGTGCTCGTCACGGAAGCGGTAGACCCCCGGCTCCGTCGGGATCGAGCCGGGGGCCGGGCGGTAGGTTCGCGGATCGGCCACGGCGGGTCAGCGGTCGGCGACGGTCTCGGGATCGGCGGCCGAGGGCTTGTGGGTGCGGACGGCCTCCCGGAGGCGGGTCATGCCGTCGATCCCGTGCTGGCCGTCGATGGACTGGATGGCCCAGATCCCCGCGTGCTCGTAGGCCGGGAGTTCGAGCCGGGGCCAGTAGCTGGACCGCGGGAACGTCAGCCCGACGACGTCGTCCCAGCCCCAGGTCCGGACGCGCAGCGGCCCGCGGAGCTCGACGCCCTGCTGCCCGACCCGCACGCGGATCCGCAGGAGGGTCAGCAGCACCCCGGCGAAGATGAACCCGATCACCACGAAGGCCAACTGGTCGGCGATCCCGATCGTCACCCCGGTGTCGCCGCGGACGAGGATGACGGCCCACACCACGTGGACGATGACGATGAGCACCGCCACGGCGATCGCCGTGGTGCGCATCCGACGGGGCCGGTGCTCGAACTCCCAGTCCTCGTTCATCGACCGGTCCTCAGGGTGCGCAGGGCGATGGCGGCGCCGAGCACGGCGGCGACGGCCTCTCCCCCCTTGTCCTCGGCGGCGCCCTCGTGGCCGTCGCGATCGCGGGCCTGGTCCTCGTTCTCGGTGGTGAGCACCCCGTGGGCGACGGGGGTGGCCTCGTCCAGGGCGATGCGGGTGAGGCCGTCGGTCACCGAGCGACAGACGTAGTCGAAGTGCGGGGTCGCACCGCGGATCACCACGCCGAGCGCCACGACGGCGTCATGGGTCCGTGCGAGCTCCTGGGCCACCACCGGTAGCTCCACGGCTCCGGTCACGCGGGCCAGGGTCACCACCGCGCCGGAGGCGTCGGCGACGGCCAGGGCCCGGTCCAGCAGTTGGGCGCAGATCTCCTGGTGCCAGGTGGAGGCCACCACCCCGAGCCGCAGCCCGCGGGCGTCGGGGATCACCAGTTCCGGTCTACCGCTGCCGCTCATGGCTGATCCTCTCCGTCCACGTCCACGTCGGCGCCGGCCGGGCCGGCGGGTCCCTCGTCGAGCCCCTCGAGCAGGTGGCCCATCCGGTCGCGCTTGGTGCGCAGGTACCGCAGGTTCTCGGGCGTGACCGCCGTCGGCATGGGCACCCGGGCCACCACCTCCACGCCACCGGCGCGCAGGGCGTCGGCCTTGGCGGGGTTGTTGGTCATCAGTCGTACCCGGGTCACTCCGAGGTCGCGCAGCATCTGTGCGGCCAGGCTGAAGTCGCGGGCGTCGGCGGGCAGGCCCAGGTCGAGATTGGCGTCGACGGTGTCGCGTCCGGAGTCCTGCAGTTGGTAGGCGCGCAGTTTCTGCACCAGGCCGATCCCCCGGCCCTCGTGCCCACGCATGTACAGCACGACCCCGCGCCCCTCCTCGCACACCGCGGCGACGGCAGCGTCGAGTTGCGGGCCGCAGTCACAGCGCAGCGAGTGGAACACGTCGCCGGTCAGGCACTCGGAGTGGATGCGGACGGAGACCGGATCGTCCCCCGAGATGTCGCCGGCCACCATGGCGACGTGTTCGACTCCCTGGAGGGTGTCGCGGTACCCGTGGGCGGTCATGGTCCCGGCCGGCGTGGGGATCCGGGCGGCGACCTCGTGCACCACCTGGACCTCGTTCGCGCGGCGCCACGCCTGGAGCGCCTCGATGGTGATCATCGCCAGCCCGTGCTCGTCGGCGAACCGCCGGAGCTCGGGGGTGCGCGCCATGGTCGTGGGGTCGTCCTCGGAGACGATCTCGCAGATGACGCCCGCCGGGCGCAGACCGGCCAACCGGGCGAGGTCGACGGCGGACTCGGTGTGGCCGGGCCGGGTGAGCACGCCGCCGGGCCGGGCGC
>NZ_JAALDT010000187.1:0-1029 GCF_014144995.1 Dietzia sp. DQ11-71
CTGGTCCACGTCCACGTCCTGCTCGCCGGGATCGCGTTCACCGTGGCGATGATCGGCCCGGACCCCAACCCGCACCGCGCCTCCCTGCGCGTCCGCGCGACCGTGCTGGTGGTGTTCATCGCCGCCCACTCGATCCTCGCCAAGTGGCTCTACGCACACCCGCCCGCCGGCGTGGAGCCGGCCGACGCCCGCGCCGGCGCGCAGCTCATGTACTACGGGGGCGACGTCGTCGACCTGGCGATCCTCATCCTGTTGTTCGCCGGGTGGTACCCCGGCTCGCGCTTCCGGGCCCAGCTGTTGCCCGGTAACCCCGCCCGGGAACGCCGCGAACGCCGTATCCCTCGCGCCGGGCAGCGCCTAGGATAAGAAAAATCCGATCCGGGAGGTACGCCGTGGCCACGAAGAAGCGCTGGAACGACCTGACCGACACGCAGAAGACGGTCCTGCTCACGCTCATCTCGGTGCAGGTGTCACTCGCCGCGACCGCGTGGGCGGACCTCGCCTCCCGTCCCGCGGCGAAGGTGCAGGGCTCCAAGGGCAAATGGGCCGCGATCATCGCGATCAACTTCATCGGGCCGATCCTCTACTTCACCCGCGGGCGGCGGTAGTGACCACCCGGTCACGGGCCGGCCTGGCCACCGGTGTCGTCCTCGCCGTCGTCCTCGCCCTGGGCGCGTGCGCGGCCGGACCCAACGTCGACGTCGCCCCCACCGGCGCCGGGTTCCTCCTCGGCCTGTGGCACGGGATCATCCTCCCCGTCACCTTCGTCATCTCCCTCTTCACCGACACCGTGACGATCTACGAGGTGAACAACAACGGCAACTGGTACGACTTCGGCTTCGTCGTGGGACTGGCCCTGTTCTCCGGCCCGGCCCTCGCCGGCGGCCGGGGGCGGCGGGGATGACGCGCGTCCTGGTGACCGGCGGCGTCCGATCCGGCAAGTCCCGGCACGCGGTGCGACTGCTCGGCGACACCGACACGGTGACGTTCGTCGCGCCGGGCCGCCCCGCCGACGAACTCGACGACCCC
>NZ_JAALDT010000188.1:0-7453 GCF_014144995.1 Dietzia sp. DQ11-71
CCCCGGGGCGCGGTCCGGGCGGGCCCGACGGGCGGGCCGGGCGGTCCGGGCGGGCCCGACAGGACCGCATCCGGTTGCAGGTGGGGCGCTTCGCCGATTGACTGGACAACATCTGTCCCGAAGATCAACCGGAGGCCCCGATGACCCAGACCCGGTTCACCCATATCGAGGTCGACGACGGTGTCTACGCGCCCCAGGACGACTCCTGGCTCATCTGTGAGGCGCTCGACCAGTGCGATCTGGTCGCCGGGCGGCGTGTCCTCGACATCTGTACAGGCAGCGGCATCCTCGCCATCGAGACCGCGCTCAAGGGCGCCAGGGAGGTGCTCGCCTACGACATCTCCCCCGCCGCCGTCGCGTGCGCGTCCCGCAACGCCGAGCGGGCCGGGGTGCAGGTGGACGTCCGGCTCGGCACCCTCGACGACGCCCGCCGGGCCGGCCCCTACGACGTGGTGGTCTCCAACCCGCCGTACGTCCCGTCCGACGTCCCGCTCGAGGGCACCGGACCCAACCGGGCGTGGGACGCCGGCGCCAACGGCCGCGTGGTGCTGGACCAGCTGTGCGACCTCGCCCCGGACCTGGTCTCGCCCGGCGGGAGCATGATGATCGTGCACTCGGAGTTCTCGGACCCTCCGCAGACCATCCGCAAGCTGGAGCAGTCGGGGTTCACCGCGCGGACCGTCGCCACCCGCGTCGTGGACTTCGGTCCCGTCATGACCTCGTACGCCGAGCGACTCGAGGCCGCCGGTCTGCTCGAGCCCGGTCGCCGCGAGGAGGAGCTGGTGGTGATCCGCGTTGACCGCGTCTGACGCCCGGCGGGTGCGGATCGTGCCCGGGGGACCGATGCTCATCGAGGGCCCGGTCGACATGACGACGCCCGACGGCGAGCGCGTGTGCTCGGACCGCTTCATGGTGGCCGTGTGCACGTGTCGGCGCAGCAAGACCTACCCGTTGTGCGACACGAGTCACCGCCGCAAGGTCCGGCCGACCGACCCGGCCCGCGACGACGACTGAGCGCTGTCCCGGGGCGGCGGCGGACCCCTTCCCGCGAATCCGCTACCCGGAATCAGGATCTGCTACCCCGATGCGCATAGCGAATCCCGATTCGGAGTAGCGGATCTTCCCGGGGCGGTGGGACGGGCGGCTCGCCGGGAGAGTGGCCGGGAGAGTGTCAGGGCAGGAGCGAGGACTCGCCGCGCTTCCACGCGGCGAGCATCTTCTCCGCGGCCAGGTCGTCGAGATAGTCCAGCGCGCGCATACCGAACACCACGTCGGCGGCCAGTTCCGGCTCACGGCGCACCAGATCGCCCACGACGTCGTGCCGCATGACCTGCTCATGGACCGCATCGGCCTCCACGTGCTCGGCGTAGAAGTGGACGCACTCCTCGGGAGCGCCCAGCCGACGCAGTCCGGCCACCAGGCGGGCCGATCCCGGCGACGAGGTGATCTCGATGGCCGCGAAATGGCCGATCGCCGCGCCCCGCAGTGACCGGTGCAGGCCGAACATCGACATGAGGTTGACAGTCGCCAGCGTCTCTGCCGACACCCGGTCGAGGTAACCGAGGTAGGTCGGGTCCAGCTCGGCGGCGCTCATGAGGTCGGCCCACAACCGCTGGTGCACGCGCTCACCCCGCCCACCACCGAACTCGTCGAACTCCACCGCGACGAACGAGGCCTTGGCCTGACCCTGCAGACGCGGGATCGTGAACGCGTGCGGGTCACCCTCCTTGAGGTGGTACAGGGACCGGTGGGCGAAGTACTCGCGCAGCTGGTCCCACGACCCCTCGTCCTTGAAGTACCAGGACGGTCCGGTGCCGGAGGTCGCCTCGACCGACAGTGCGTCCATCTCGGCCACGGGGTCGTCGCCGGGCTCGACGGCCGACCGCAGGTGCCCGAGGAAGACCCGCTCGAGGTCCCGCCGCAGCCGCAGCACCTCCGGCTCCCACTCCAGCTCCGCGTCGACCCCGTCGAAGCCCCGGTAGTGCAGCTCGTACAACGTGTACAGGGCGAGCTGAAGGTCCCGGCCCAGCGGATCGGTGTCCGCCGGTACCGGCGGCAGGTCCTGCACGGCGCCAGACGACAACGCCGCGACGACCGCCTCGGACAGCGGACCACAGGCGACGGGAAGCGACGGCGCGGTCGTGGCGGAGTCCTGCGCGGGGGCGGCGTCGATCGGTGCAGCTGTCATATCCCTTGTCTACCCCCTCGGCCGGTCGTCCTCCACCTCGCGCGGCCCCCCGTCGCGGGAGCTCCGGTTCCCGTTGCCGCTCTCGCCGTCGTCGTCGTTGTTCTCGCTGTCGCTGTTGTTCTCGCTGCTGTCGTTCTCGCCGTCGTGGTCGTTGTCGTTCTCGCCGTCGTGGTCGTTGTCGTCCTCGCCGTCGTGGTCGTTGTCGTCCTCGCCGTGTTCGCGCTCGATCCGCTCCTGCTCCTCCTGCTCGTCGCTGTCGGCGTCCCCGCTCTCATAGCTGTCGAACAGCTTGCGCCGTTCGTGCCAACGCAGGCTGTAGGTGGCTTCGCGGACGGCGTCCTCGTCGTCGAAGTTCGACCCGAGCGCCCCGGCGAAGGCGCCCAGACAACTGGACAGCCAGGCCAGGTGGACATAGTCGAAGATCGAGACGGGCCGCTCGAGCTGCGTCTCGAGGTAGCCCGCGTCCATCACGGCGATCGCCAGCACGAACATGGCGGCCAGCAGGCCGAGGTACATGATGCCGACGCCGGTACCGACCGTCAGGACCGTGGCCGCGTTGTCCATCCGCCGGTTGCTCGCCGTGAGCCCGTCATCCGGGCGGGTCCACAGGCCGTTGCGGAGGATGAGCCACACCACCAGGGTGAGCACGCCCATCACGCTGATCAGCAGCAGCCGGAGCGGATGCAACGCCACCGCGAGCGAGGCGATACTCCCGTAGAAGATGCCGAAGGCACCGGTCCCCGCTCCGGCGGCCACGACACCGGTCAGCGCCGTCATCATCCGGGTCGGCCGGTTGTTGCGCACCATCCCCGTCAGCAACCGGGCCTTGTTGAGGAAGCCTCGGCAGTGCTCGGGGGGCAGGTCGTCCGTCGCGGGTGCGCCCAGCCCACTCTGGTGGGTGCCCGCACGCACCAGCTTCAGGACGAGCTTGCGGACCTTCGAACGCACTCTGACGACGCCGAACACCGGGATACACACCAGCGCCGCGGTGGTCGAGCCGCTCACGTCGTAGAGCAGCGGGTCCCCGTCGGAACGGGTGGCGAGGTCCGTCAGATAGAGCACGAAGTCCCAGTCGTGTTCCTGCAGCAGCCGGGGGGCGTGCTCGGTGAGCCGGATCTCGCCGTCCGGTCCGAGCGGGAGGGTCTCCTGGTCGACCTCCACCCGCCACCGACCCCCGAGTTCGCTGGACAGGTCGTCCGCGAGATCGTCCGCGATCGCCACCGCGACCCTCCGGGGCACGCCCGGATCGGCCATGAGACCGACGGTCGCCCACACCTCGTCCTCGTTCCAAGTCTGCTCGTCCACCCCACCATCATGGCCCCGGGAGAGGATTCGCCAAATCGGTTGCGAAGGCCATTGTGCTGGCGTTACATGGCACGGAACCCACGTGGTGCGGACAGGAGAACGGGAGGTGACGATGTCGGAACAGGCGAGGTCGGAACAGGCGAGGTCGGAACGCCAGCCCGACCCCGGCCGGCCGCGCGCGTCGCGGCCGGAACTGGGCCGACGCGGTTCACCGCTGAACTGGCCCGTCTGGCGGCAGTTCACCGGTGAGGATCTGCTCGGTCGCGGCTCCGCGACCCGCTCCCGGCGTTCCCTCGAGATCACCCCCCGCACCGCCACCGCCGACAAGGTGGTCAAGAGTGTCTGCCCGTTCTGTGCGGTCGGGTGCGCCCAGGACGTCTACGTCTCCGGTGGCAAGGTCACCCAGATCGAGGGTGACGACGACAGCCCCATCTCCCGCGGACGCCTGTGCCCCAAGGGTTCGGCGAGCAAGCAGCTCGTGACCAACCCGGACCGCATCACCACGGTGCTCCACCGCAAGCCGTACGCGACCGAGTGGGAGGAACTCGACCTCGACACGGCACTGGAGATGGTCGCCGACCGCGTGCTGGAGTCGCGGAAGGAGTTCTGGGAGGAGACGGACTCGAACGGAGACACCGTCCGGCGCACCCGGGGACTTGCGAGCCTGGGCGGGGCGACGCTGGACAACGAGGAAAACTACCTCATGAAGAAGCTCTACACGGCGCTCGGCGCCATCGAGGTGGAGAACCAGGCGCGCATTTGACACTCCTCCACCGTTCCCGGTCTGGGAACCTCATTCGGGCGTGGTGGTGCCACGAACTACCAGCAGGACCTCGCGAACGCCGACTGCATCGTCATCCAGGGTTCCAACATGGCCGAGGCGCACCCGGTGGGGTTCCAGTGGGTCATGGAGGCCAAGCGCCGTGGCGCCACGATCATCCACGTCGACCCCCGGTTCACGCGCACCAGTGCGCTCGCTGACCAGCACGTACCCATCCGTGCGGGGTCGGATATCGCGTTCCTCGGCGGACTGATCAACCACGTCCTCACCAACGACGCCTGGTTCCACGAGTACGTGCTGGCCTACACCAACGCGTCGACGATCATCGGCGAGGACTTCGAGGACACCGAGGACATCGCGGGCCTGTTCTCCGGCTTCGACGCCGACGACCGGACCTACGACCTGGAGTCCTGGCAGTACGCGGGCGCCCAGAACGACATGCCCGACGAGGGCCGCAGCGACGACGATGCCGAGGACGAAGCCTCCGAGACCCCCGGCGCCGGTGGTGCCCGGGCATCGGCCACGACCGAGGCGCCCGAGCGGGACGAGACCCTGCAGCACCCGCACTGCGTTTTTCAGATCCTCAAACGGCACTTCAGTCGCTACACGCCGGAAATGGTCGAGCGGACCTGCGGCGTCGCTGCCGACGACTTCCTCCGCGTCGCCCGTGCGCTGACCGAGAACTCGGGACGGGAACGCACCACCGCGTTCTGTTACGCCGTCGGCTGGACCCAGCACACCGTGGGAGTGCAGTACATTCGCACGGCCGCGATCCTCCAGCTGCTGCTCGGCAACATCGGCCGCCCCGGTGGCGGCATCATGGCGCTGCGCGGACACGCCAGCATCCAGGGCTCCACCGACATCCCCACGCTGTACGACCTCATGCCGGGGTACCTGCCCACGCCGAACGCCGGCGAACAGCCGGACCTGGACAGCTACATCGGCACCGATGACGAAGCTCAGGGCTTCTGGGGACACATGCGGTCGTACACCGTCAGCCTGCTCAAGGCCTGGTGGGGCGACGCGGCCACCGCGGACAACGACTTCGCCTACGGCTACCTGCCCAAGCTCACGGGCAAGCACGACTCGACCGTCACGGTGCAGCGGCAGATCAACGAAGGCGGCGGCGGGTACTTCCTGGTCGGCGAGAACCCCGCCGTGGGCACTGCCAACGGGCGGATGCAGCGCGCCGGGCTGGCCAACCTCGACTGGCTGGTCGTCCGAGACCTCGTGATGATCGAGAGCGCCGACTTCTGGCGCAGTGGCCCGGAGATCGAGACCGGTGAGATGCGCGCGGAGGACGTCGGCACCGAGGTCTTCTTCTTCCCGGCAGCCAACCACGTGGAGAAGAAGGGCACGTTCACCAACACCCAGCGGTTGCTGCAGTGGCGCCACCAGGCCGTCGAGCCGCCGGGGGACGCGCGCAGTGAACTGTGGTTCTACTACCACCTCGGGCGTCGACTGCGGGCGAAGCTGGCCGACTCCACCGACCCCCGAGACCGGCCGCTGCTGGACCTGACCTGGGATTACCCGATGGAGCCGGGCTCGGACGACGAACCCGACGCCGAGGCCGTGCTGGCCGAGATCAACGGCCGCGGCGCGGACGGCGAGCCCCTGTCGACGTTCACCCAGCTCAAGCCGGACGGCTCGACCTCGTGCGGGTGTTGGATCTACTGCGGTGTCTACGCCGACGGCGTCAACCAGGCCGCGCGGCGCAAGTCCCGCCACGAGCAGGGCCCGGTGGCCCCGGAGTGGGGCTGGGCGTGGCCGGCGAACCGTCGCATCCTCTACAACCGTGCCTCCGCGGACCCGGAGGGCCGTCCGTGGAGCGAGCGCAAGGCACTCATCAGTTGGGACCCCGAGGCCGCCGACGGCTCCGGCCGGTGGGTGGGTGACGACGTACCCGACTTCGAGGCCGACAAGTCGCCCGACTACTCCCCGCCCGAGGGCGCGGTGGGTCCGGCCGCCATCGGCGGTGCACAGCCGTTCATCATGCAGGACGACGGCCGCGGATGGCTCTACGCTCCGCGCGGCCTGGCCGACGGGCCGCTGCCGGCGCACTATGAGCCGCCGGAATCGCCCGTCGCCAACCCGATCTACCCGGGCCGGGACGCCAACCCCGCCCGTGCGATCCGGCCCGGGCGGTACAACGAATCCCAACCGGGTCACGGAGAGCCGGGCAGCGAGGTGTTCCCGTTCGTCTTCACCACCTACCGCCTGACCGAGCACCACACGGCGGGCGCGATGAGCCGGACGCTGCCCTACCTGTCCGAGCTGCAGCCGGAGTTCTTCTGCGAGATCAGCCCTGAGCTGGCGCGGGAGCGGGGCCTGGTCAACGGGGGCTGGGCGACGATCGTCACCTCCCGCTCCGCGATCGAGGCGCGGGTCCTCGTGACCAGGCGGATGACGCCGCTGCTCATCGACGGTCGCACCCTGCACCAGATCGGGCTGCCCTATCACTGGGGCGGCAACGGCGTGAGCATCGGCGACCCGGCGAACGACCTGCTCGCCCAGTCCCTCGATCCCAACGTGTCCATTCCCGCGACCAAGGCCACGAGCTGTGACATCGTCGCGGGACGACGGCCGCGTGGACCGGCACTGCTGGAGTTCGTCGAGGGCTACCGCCGGCGCGCGGGAGTCATCACCGAACCGGGAACGGAGAGCTGAATCATGTCCGCCTTCCTGTCCGATCTCGGGCGGTCCTTCTTCGGGGACATCGACCCCGCCGAGGACAACGGCTACGCCGACCCGCCGCCGCGCAAGGGCTTCTTCACCGACACCAGCGTGTGCATCGGCTGCAAGGCCTGCGAGGTGGCGTGCAAGGAGTGGAACCTCATCCCCTCCGACGGCCTCGAGCTCACCGGCATGTCCTACGACAACACCCAGGCGCTGGGCGCCTCGACGTGGCGGCACGTCGCGTTCATCGAGCACGCGCGGCCGACGGCCTCGAGGATGACCGGCCGCAGGAGCACGACGAACGACACCATCGCGCTCACGGGGTTGCCCGGCAGGCACACCACGGGAGTGCCACGCCAGCTCGAGAGCCCCTGCGGGCCGCCGGGCTGCATGGCGATCGGGGCGAAACGGGCGCCCTCCCGGTCGGCGAGCACCTGGCGCACGACCTCGGCGTCGCCCATCGACACCGCGCCGACGGTCACCACGAGGTCGGCGTCCCCGGC
>NZ_JAALDT010000189.1:0-1176 GCF_014144995.1 Dietzia sp. DQ11-71
GCGCCCGACCGCGACGCCGCCCTGCGCCGCCGCGTCCCCAGCACCGACGCGGTGCGCGGTGAGGACGCGTTCGACGTCGAGGCCGTGGCCGCGTGGCTGCGGTCGATCACGCCCGACGACCCGACCGTGCTGGCGGGGGTGGATCTGGGCGACGACGACGAGCCGGTCATCCCCGAGGTCCGGCAGTACACCGGTGGCGCGTCCAACCTCACCTACCTGCTGCGCTACCCGGGCGCGGACCTGGTCCTCCGCCGCCCGCCGGCCGGGACGAAGGCCCGCGGTGCCCACGACATGAAGCGCGAACACCGCGTCCAGTCGGCGCTGCGACCGGTGTACCCGCTGGTGCCGCGCATGGTGGGGTTCTGCGGCGACCACTCGGTGATCGGCTCGGACTTCTACGTGATGGAGCGGATGGAGGGCACCATCCTGCGCAAGGAGCTGCCCCGCGAACTGCTCATGGACCGGGTCACCACCCGCCGCCTCGCCGAGGCGGCCGTCGACGCGCTCGCCGACCTCCACTCGGTGGACGTCGGGGCCGCGGGCCTGGGCGACCTCGACCGCGGCGAGGGGTACGTGCGCCGCCAGGTCGAGGGCTGGTCCGCCCGCTACCGTCGCGCCCGCACCCCCGACGTGCCCGACTTCGCCCCGGTGATGAAGTGGCTGCACGCCAACCAGCCCGACGACGTGGGCCACTGCCTGGTGCACAACGACTTCCGCTTCGACAACCTCGTGCTGGATCCCCGGGACGTCACCCACGTCATCGGCGTCCTGGACTGGGAGATGGCCACCGTCGGCGACCCGCTCATGGACCTCGGCGGGGCACTCGCCTACTGGGTGCAGGACGACGACGGCCCGCTGTTCAAGGCGTTCCGCCGCCAGCCCACCCACGCGCCCGGGATGCTCACCCGCAAGCAGGTCGTCGAGCGGTACGCCCGCCGGGCCGGACTGGACATCACCGCGGAGCAGTGGCGCTTCTACGAGGTGTTCGGTCTGTTCCGCCTGGCCGTGATCGCGCAGCAGATCAACCACCGCTACTTCCACGGGCAGACCACCAACCCGGCGTTCCGCGCCTTCCGCCCCGGAGTGGCGTTCCTCGAGCAGCGGTGCCTGCGCATCATCCGCACGGGCGACGGTCGTCTCACTCCGACCCGGGTCTCCCCGCGTGACGTGGTCCCG
>NZ_JAALDT010000018.1:0-7522 GCF_014144995.1 Dietzia sp. DQ11-71
GGATGCTGCCCGAACTGCCGGGCCAGTTGTCGGGCGCCGCCGGGCATCCCGCCGGGCGTGGTGCGAGGGCCTTCCGTGAGGTCGCCGGGGCGGCGGATCCGCTCTCGGGATCGGTCGCGTCGACCCGGGCCCGGCTCGAGTTGGCGGCGGCGGGGTGCGGGACGTTCGGGCACGGGCACACGGTCCGGCTGGGGCACTTCACGGTGGAGTTGCCGCTCGCCGATCCCTTCGACCGGTGCGTGGTGTTCACGCCCGGCGGGCGGGCCCCGTCGTTCGGGAGACCCGCCGAGCGCTACCGGGAGCACTTGCGTCGGGCCGGATGGACGGTGATCGTCGTCCGAGGACCCGTCTCTCCGGAGGGGGCCGCGGCGCCCGCTCCGTCCGCTGTGCCCGCTCCGTTTGCCGGGCCAGCCGCGCTCACGCCTCCGGGAGGTCGGGGGGAAGGGCACCGCGCGGCGGCGGTGCTGAGGTCGCGCTGGCCATCGACGGAGGTCCGGTCCCCGTTGCGCGAGGACGGCGCGGTGGATCCGCACGGCATGTGGTCAGGCAGCCCCTGGTGAGGAGCCCGGGTCAGGAACCCCGGTGAGGAAGCCCCGGTAAGGCCCGGCCCCGCCGCCGGCGTCAGCGGGTGTAGTCGGTCGCCTTCTCGTAGCGGCCCTGCTCGTCCCAGACCCTCCGCAGGAGCTGCTCAAGCTCCCACACGTCGCCCTCGCTGCCGAAGTACCTGCGCTCGATGTCCTTGAGCTTGTCCTCGTTTTCGACGATCTTCGCCCACAGCTTCGCCCGCTCGACCGGATCGTCGACGAAGTCCTTGTCGAGGTATTCGAGCGAGTGTCGCTTGAGGTTGCCGAGCACCGTGAGCGCCTTGCCGGCCGGGCTGAGCAGGGAGCCGAGGACCGTCACCACGAGCACACCAACGATGATGCCCAGCGAGAGGAACGTGGGGACCTCCACCACGTCCACGTGCTCGCCACCGTTGATGAACGGGAGGTTGTTCTCGTGCAGGGCGTGGAGGATGAGCTTGACGCCGATGAAGCCGAGGATCGCGGCCAGCCCGTACTTGAGGTAGACGAGCCGGTCGAGCAGGCCGTCGAGCAGGAAGTACAGCTGGCGCAGGCCGAGCAGCGAGAACGTGGTGGCGGTGAAGACGATGAAGACGTTCTGGGTGAGACCGAAGATCGCGGGGATCGAATCCAGCGCGAACATGATGTCGGTGCCGCCGATGGCGACCATGACGATCATCATCGGCGTCATGACGCGCTTGCCGTTCTCGATGGTGAACAGCTTGTCGTGGTCGTAGTGGTCGGTGGCCGGGATGAATCGCTTGGCCAGGCGCACCACCACGTTGTCGGCGTCGTCGTCCTCGTCGTCCTCGGCCAGCAGACGTCCGGCGGTGACGATGAGGAACAGGCCGAAGATGTAGAACAGGACGGCGAACTTGTTGAGCAGCGCGGCGCCCACGAAGATGAACGCGGTCCGCGCGATGATCGAGAACACGATGCCGAACAGCAGTGCCTTCTGCTGGCCCGCACGCGGCACCTTGAAACTGGTGAGCAGCAGCAGGAACACGAACAGGTTGTCCACCGAGAGCGCCTTCTCGGTGATGTACCCGGCGAAGTACTCCACGCCCATGTCTGTGCCGCCGAAGATCCACACCACGCCGCCGAAGATCAGGGCGATCCCCACGTAGAGCGCGGACCAGATGGCCGACTCCTTGAGGGTGGGGATGTGCTCCTTGCGCACGTGAAAGAAGTAGTCGAACAGCAACAGGGCGATGATGAGGCCGACTGACAACGACCATGCGAGCGGGGTGGCTCCCAACGGGGGTTCCTTTCCGGGGAGGGCCTGGGACCGGATTATCCTACCCGTGTCCGGCGGCGGGAGACCCCCGGCGGAGGTCTCTGACCGCTGCCCGTCAATCCCTGCGGCGGATCGACATCGTGTGCCGGGCCTCCACGACCGTCCCGCCGCGGGCGTCGGTGACCAGGGCCGTGTGGACGATGCTCGTCCGGGGCCGCGCGGTCAGCTGCTCACGGATGGAGTCGGCCTCCACGCGGGGGACCTCCACGACGCACCGCAGACGACCGCGTCCGGGGGTACGGAAGTCGATCGTCGCGGACTTGGTCCACACCTGGTAACCGGTGCCGAGCTGCCCGGACAGCAGCGCCCCGTAGAGCACGTCGGTGGCGGCGAACAGCGCGCCGCCGAACGCGGTGCCGTTGGTGTTGGCCGTCCACGGGGCCACGTGCATGTCGAGCTCCCCGCGGGTCCAGTCCGGTGCGACGTGGCGGATGCGGATCCCCGAGCCCAGCAGGGGTGGATAGAGCGAGGCCAGGACCGGGAACGCCCGGGGGCTCGAGGTGTATCGGTGCAGCAGCGTCTTGGGCACGGGGCGAGCTTAACTTACCGGCGGATCAGTTCGGGGCGGCTGCGATCCGGTGACGAAAACACGAATTCCCTAGACAAAAAGCACCGATTTGTCTAAGTTCAGGGGTCCGACCACGGAACCGATCGTGGCCGACGACGAGGAGGCACGTCATGAGGATCATCGTGGATCCGGACCGGTGCGAGGGCCAGGCGGTGTGCGTCGGGCTCGCCCCCGCAGTGTTCGAGCTGGGGGACGACGACGAGGTGGTGCGCGTCATCGTCGATGAGGTCCCCGAGGAGCACGAGAAGCGGGCACGGAAGGCCGTCGCGAAGTGCCCGATGGCTGCTCTCAGAGAGGCCTGACGGGCCACGCCCCCGGATCGCGTCCGGTCAGCGCCAGCGCCGTGTCCCGGGCGGGGACGTCCGGCCCCTCGTAGCCGGGCACCGGGGGATCGAAGAGTTCCGGGGCCGGGTTGTCGGCGAGATCTGCCCGGACGAACTCCAGCACGGCCCGATCGAGCTCGTCGCCCCACCGCAGGTCGATCCGCTGGGAGACGGCGAGATCCCACGCGTGGACGGCGAGGTCGAACACCTGTTGCGCCAGGTAGTGCTTCGCGGGCGCCAGCCCGTAGGACAGGTGCACCTCGTCGTCGTCCGGGGTCCCTCGCCACGCCGCCGCCACCGGCGGGCGGATCGCGTGCCAGTCGGTGACCAGCTCCGGCCCGGTCGCCTCGTGGAGCCGACGCAGGCGGTCCTCCAGATCGTCGGCCACCTCGTCGACGGTGCCGCCGGCCAGCAACCCCGGCACCCACAATTGCTCGTCGACCACGTGGGCCAGCACCTCGTGCGCCGTCCAGTCGCTGCAGGGGGTGGCGGCGTCCCAGTCGGTGATGGCGGGCAGGACCTCGTCGTAGAGGTCGGCGGCGCGGGACTGCAGGGCGATCCAGTCGGTCATGGACCCATCCTGCCAAAATCCGCTACTCCACCTCCGGATCCGCGAGTCCAATCGGCATAGCGGATCCGGATTCGCGGTAGCGGATTTCGTGGGTCAGCCGCCGGGCTTGTCGAACCGCTCGCCGGCGCCCATCCGCTGCAGTCGCAGCCACTCGCGCAGGCCCGCCGGGTCGCGCCTCGTCACCAGGAAATACCAGCCGAAGCGCAGGATCTCCTGGGGGATGAGTCGCCGATTGCCGGGCTGGGTGAGCACGTACCCGCGGTTGCGGTAGGTGAAGTGGCGTTTGACCGGGTCGTCGGGGAACTGGGTGTGCATCCGGCCGCCGAGGATCGGCTTGAACTCGTCCGAGCCCTGCGGGTGCAGGTAGGCGGTGGTCAGGCAGGTGCCGAAGGGCTGGCCGGAGCGGACGAGCCGGCGGTGCATCTCCACCTCGTCGCCGCGGATGAACAGCCGTAGATCCGGAACGCCCACCCGGTCCAGGCAGTCGGCGGTGAACAGCGCGCCGTTGAACAGCGACGCGATGCCGGGCAGCAGGTCCTCGGCCGGTGCTGCGGGCCCGCCCGTCCCACCGGCCCCGCCCGTCCCACCGGCCCCGCCGACCGTGAACAGCTCGGAGCGGTGTCGTCGCCACACCAGGCCGCGCCGCAGCGGGAACGCCAGACGGTCGGGATCGTCGAGGTCGCACACCACCGGCGACACCTCGGCCAGCCCGTGGCGGTCCATGCAGCCCAGCAGGGTCGCCAGCACCTCGGGCCCCTCGGGGCGGCCATCGTCGTCGGCGCACCACACCAGGCCCGCCCCGGTGGCCAGGGCGTGGAGCATCCCCAGTGCGAACCCGCCCGCGCCACCCAGGTTGTGCTTTGAGCCGATGTACGTGGCCTCGACCGGCTGGGCTTCGACCAGTTCTCGCACGGCCTGCTCGTCGGCATTGTCGATCACCACCAGGTGGTCGATCGGGCGGGTCTGGCCGCACACCACCTCGAGCGAGGCGCGCAGCTGCTCCAGCCGGCGGTGCGTGACCACCACGGCCACGACGCGCCGCCCGTCGCCGCCCCGCTGGGTTGCGCTGGCGGAATGCTCGCTTCCGGCGGGGTTGTGCTGCGTGTCGGGACCATTCTGGGCGCGCAGGTCCGAGCCCATCACCGCAGGGGCGTCCGACCCGGGCGTGTCGCCCGCACCGCCCGGGCGGCCCGCGCCCTGCCGCTCAGTCCTCATGGTGCATCCTGCCGATGTACTCGCCGATCGAGCGCCCGGCCTCGGGGCCCTCATAGGCGGTGACGATCTCCTCGATGCTGCCGCGCTGGCGGATCCGGCCGTGGTCGACCCACATGGCCGAGTCGCACAGCTGCGCGAGGAATTCGTTGGAGTGTGAGGCGAACACGAGGATGCCGGAGCGGGAGACCAGCTCGGCGAGCTTGACCCGCGCCTTCTTCATGAACTCCGCGTCCACGGCACCGATGCCCTCGTCGAGCAGCAGGATCTCGGGGTCGATGGAGGTCACCACCCCCATCGCCAGGCGGACGCGCATGCCGGTGGAGTAGGTGCGCAGTGGCATGTCGAGGTACTCGCCGAGCTCGGTGAAGTCGGCGATCTCCTCGACCTTCGCCTTCATCTGCTTGCGCGTCTGCCCGAGGAACAGCCCGCGGATGATGATGTTCTCGTAGCCCGAGATCTCCGGGTCCATGCCGACGCCCAGGTCGAAGACCGGCGCCACGCGACCGCGGATCCGGGCGGCCCCGCGGGTGGGCTCGTAGATCCCGGAGAGCAGGCGCAGCAGCGTGGACTTGCCGGCCCCGTTGTGGCCGACCAGCCCGATCCGGTCGCCCTCCCGGAGGGAGAGGGTGATGTCCTTGAGGGCCTCGACGACGACGACGTTGGACGCGTTCCGGCCGATCGCGCCGCCGGCGGATCCCAGCACGGCCTTCTTGAGCGATCGCGACTTGGCGTCGAAGATCGGGAAGTCGACGCAGGCGTCCACGCAGTCGATGGACACGCCGCCGGGCGTGGGGACAGCGGAGCTCATGGGATATATCTCCTACACCCAGTACGGGACTCGGGAGCGGAACTGGCGCAGGGCCACGAACGCGAGGACCAGACCGACGGCGGTGCAGCCCAGGACGATCCACCAGTGATAGGCGGCGGTGGGTTCCCCGAGCATGGGGGCGCGGACGATCTCGAGGTAGTGGTAGAGCGGGTTGAGCTCGGCGATCCGGGCCCGCTCGGCGATCTCCCCGCCCTGCTCGTAGAGCGTCTGCGTGGTCCAGACGATGGGGGTCATGTAGAACAGCAGCTGCACCATCGAGTCCAGCAGCGGCGCGATGTCGCGGAACCGGGTGGCGAGGATGCCGAACAGCATGGCCACCCAGACGCCGTTGATCATGAGCACCGCCAGTCCCAGGACGGACAGCAGCAGGTCCCAGCCCAGGGGGCGCGGGAAGACCAGCATGAGCACCACCCAGATCACCAGGTTGTGACACAGGAACAGGAACTGCCGCCAGACCAGGCGGTAGACGTGGACGCTCAACGCGCTGGGCAACTGCTTGATCAGGCCTTCGTTGGCGATGAAGACCTCGGAGCCCTCCTTGATGCACCCGGAGATGAAGCCCCACATGATGAGGCCCACGGTGACGTGCGGGAGGAACTCGGCGAGCGGGATCTGGAAGAGGATCGAGTACAGCAGGCCGAGCGCGACGGCCATGACGCCGGTGGCGATGGTGATCCACAGGGGACCGAGCGTGGACCGCCGGTAGCGCTGTTTGATGTCCTGCCAGCCCAGGGACAACCACAGCTCGCGCTGGCTGAGCCCCTGCCGCAGGTCGGCGACGGCCCGGCGGAAGGTGTGGGAGTCGTTGACGATCTCGCCGCGTACGCGCTCGTCGGGGAGCGTCGCCGAGGTGGGATCGGGGAGGGGCTGGTCCTGCACGATCGGGAAGCCTACTAGAGCGGCCGGCGGTGGCAGCCCCGCAGCGAGTGCGCGTAGACAGTAGAGATGACGACCAGTACGCAGATCCAGCTCGCGAGCCGCCCCCGCGGATGGCCGACCCACGACAACTTCCGCACGGTCACCGTCGACCTGCCCGAGCTCGCCGAGGGCGAGGTGCGGGTGGCCAACGAGTACGTCTCCGTGGATCCCTACATGCGTGGCCGCATGAACGAGGGGCGCTCCTACATCCCGCCGTTCGAGCTCGACGAGACCATGACCGGTGCCGCGGTGGGGCGTGTCGTCGAGTCGCGGTCCGACGCCCACCCCGTCGGTGCGGTGGTCCTGCACGACCTGGGGTGGCGTGACGTCGCGCAGGCCGACGGTCGGCAGTTCCGCGTGGTGGAGGAGATCGACGGCGTGCCGGTCTCGGCGTACCTGGGCATCCTCGGCACCACCGGACTCACGGCGTACGTGGGGCTCATGCACATCGGACGGTTCCGGGCGGGCGAGTCGGTGTTCGTCTCGGGTGCGGCGGGTTCCGTCGGTTCCGCGGTGGGCCAGATCGCCAGGCTCGAGGGCGCGTCCAAGATCATCGGCTCGGCCGGCAGCGCGGAGAAGGTCGCCACGTGCACGGAGCGCTATGGCTTCGACGCCGCGATCAATTACAAGGACGGCTCGGTCCGTGAGCTCCTGCGGGGGCACTTCGGCGCCCGCGACGGTGAGGGCATCGACGTCTACTTCGACAACGTGGGCGGTGACCACCTCGAGGCCGCGCTCGACCTGATGAACGACGGGGGCCGCCTGGCCCTGTGCGGCGCGATCAGCTCCTACAACGCCACCGAGCGCAGCCCCGGTCCGGACAACATGTGGCACGCCATCACCCGTGGCCTCACCCTGCAGGGCTTCACGGTGAACAAGTACATGCACTTGTTCAAGGAGTTCGCGGAGAAGGTCGGGCCGTGGGTCGCCTCGGGCGAGATCGTGTTCGACGAGACCGTCGTCGACGGCATCGACAACTCGGTCGACGCGTTCCTCGATCTGATGAAGGGCGCGAACGTGGGCAAGATGCTCGTGAGGATCTGATCCCACCTATCTGACCCCACCGATCTGACCCCCGGTCCGGTCCGGCGGCCGATCGACGGTCTGACCCGGGCGGCGGGGCCCCACGGGGGTGCGGCAGGGTTGACGTCATGACGCCGACTCGCCGAGCCGCGCCCGCCGCCCGCCTGAGACGACGGGCCCGTCGCCGGCTCGACGCCGTGCGCGCCACCGCGGAC